>JBOFTG010000175.1:0-2941 GCA_051651945.1 Fusobacteriaceae bacterium
ACAAAGAGTTAGATGAAAAAAGAAGAGAAGTTTTAATAAAATCTCTGAAAGAGTATTTGGATGACAAGAGAGTTGAAGTTCAATTTGCTCAAAACAAAAAGGGGGGGATGTAGATGAGTAACTACTTACAAAAAAACTGGAGTATTCGTCTAATATTATTAAGTTTAATAATATCAACAGCGAATGCTCAAACGGTAAAACCTCTAAATGCTTATGATGAATATGAGGTAGTTGAAACAGTATCTACTCAAAATTTAGATATTAAAAACTGGAGTGATTCAGAAGAAAATGTAAGAGGAGTTGAGTTCCAGAATCTGGAACTCAACACAAACCTTGATGAAGCTGATCGTTTGCCAGAAACAGAAAATATGATCTATAAAGGTAGAGCTTTTTTAGAAAATAGAAGAGGTGTTATCTATAGTATTGTAGATCCAGTATCGGTAGACCCAAGATTAAATATTTTAACAGATTCCCGTGCCATGGTTGATGGCATGGGGAATATAAAGGAAGCAATAACATTTTATCCCTATACAAACTATGAGAAAAGTATAAAAAGTTACGAAGTTTTAATCTACAAAGAAAGTGACGTTTTAAAAAGAAATTCAGTTGCAGTTATTAAAGGAGATAAAATTGATTTTAATACACCTATAGTTTGGGATGGGAAATTAAAAGATAAGTATAGTTTAAAAGATGTAGAAAAGATATATTATGTGCTCAGAGTTTATGATGTAAATGGAACTTATGATGAAACAGATATGAAAAGTATAAAATTAGATGATAGCGATAAGGTTAGTTTGAGTAAAAATAAAGATTCTATAAAAGACAAAGTTTATGGAACAAACGATTTAGCTTTACAAAATATAGCTGTTGTCGGTTCGAAAATAAGATTTTATGGTAGAGATTTAGATCCTAAAACAATTGTAAAGATAGATAATCAAAATATAGAGATAGATTCTACTGGAGATTTTATATATGAAACTGTTTCTGATGAAAGTTTAAAAGTTTATAATTTCGAGATAGAAAAAGATGGAAAACACAAACATTATCCAATAGAGGTAGAGACAACTAAAGATTATGAGTATCTAGTTGCATTAGCTGATTTTACTCTTGGAAAAAATAATGTATCTGGAAGTGATTCTATCTTAAGAAATGACCAAGATTTCAGAGAGAGTTATTACAATGAAGGAAGATTGGCATTTTACTATAAGGGTGTAAAAGACAGATATAAGATAACAGCCCAAGCTGACACATGGGAAAATCAGATAAAAAATATGTTTAGAGATTTCCATGAACGTGATAGAAATGCTATATTTAGAAAGCTAGATAGACAATATCTTCCATTTGATTATGGAGATGAATCAGAACGTTACTATGATGTAGAAAGTGAAGGAAAAGCATATTTAAGAGTTGACTGGGATAAGTCACAAGCTTTATGGGGTAATTATGAAACTGGTTTAGATTCAGGATTTTTTAATAATTATAACCGTAGCTTGTATGGTGCCCGTTTCGAACATAATAGTTTAGAGATTAATCCTTTTGGAGAATCTAAACATCATGTTGAGATATTTGGAGCTAATCCAGATACAAGTTATAAAAGAGATGCTTTTTTAGGTACAGGTGGAAGCATCTATACTCTTAGTGAGAGAGATTTGGTTGTAGGAAGTGCAAAATTAACTTTGGAGATAAGAGATAAAAAAACTGGAAGAGCTTTAGATAGAGTATCTCTGACAGAGGGTTCAGATTATACAATAAATGAACTTTCGGGAAGAGTTATCTTATCTGATCCTTTAAGTCAAAGTTATTTTACTGAGAAATTTACTGATATTGTTAAGAGTTCCCCATCAGGAGAGAGATTGGTATATCTAATGGCTGACTATGAATTTTACTCTTCAGAAGATGATATTTCTAATTTAACATTAGGAGGAAGAGGTAAAACTTGGGTAAATGATAATGTAGGTGTTGGTGGAACTTATGTAAGAGAAAACAGAAAAGGTTCTCTTACTGACTATGAGTTAAAAAGTGCTGACGTGACATTGAAAAAATCAAACGGAACATATATTAAAGGAGAGTATTCTGAAAGTGAAGGAAATCAGTTGACGAAAAACTCTAACTGGTTCTCGTATAATGGTGGTTATGATTTTGTTCAGCAACCAATTATTACGAGCAATGGAAAAGGTCAAGCATACTATATTGAAGGAAGTTTAGCTCTTAGTGATTACAGCCAAAAATTTAATCCTAACGATAATATACTTGCGTGGTATTCTAGAAAAGATAAAAATTTCTCAACAGCTTCAGAAGCTAGTGGTCTAAAGAAAGAGGAAATCGGTATTAGAGGTGAACATAATATTGATGACAAAACAATCTTATTCGGAGAAGCTACTAAGTATAAAGAAAGTGACTTTGATGACTTTGGGAAAAAAGAGGGTATTCAAGAACAAAAAACAGTTGCTTTGGGAGTTAACAGAGAGGTAACAGAAAAATTAGATTTAGGATTTGAAGCTCAGTATGTAGAAGATAAAGAGAAAGATTCGAGTTTAATAACATTGAATAACCAAGATCTAGATAATGGAGAAGCCCTAATTTTAGGAGCAAGAGTTGGATATAAATTCAATCCAGATTTGGATGGATATTTAAAATTACAGTCTTCAGTTTGGAGAGATAAAGGGTATGGAGCAAACAACCTAGCTACTGTTGGAGTAAGATATTCTGCTACAGAAAAGCTTGAACTTGGTGGAGCATTGAGTTCAGGAAACAGAGGTGACGCAGCAGAGGTAACGGTTGGTTATAAGTACAGTCCTGATTATGAGATCTATGCAGGATATACATTAGAAAATGAAGATAGTACTTCTAAAGATTTAACTGTTGGTCAAAGATTTAACTATAGCGATAGAGTAACTCTTTTCCAAGAAAATAGTATCATGAAAAACTACTCGGAAAAAGG
>JBOFTG010000176.1:0-3561 GCA_051651945.1 Fusobacteriaceae bacterium
GATAAAAATCTTATATCTACAAAAGTTGCTGGATGCCCTCCAGATGGTTTTAGTAAGGATGGACAACTTTGGGGAAATCCACTTTACAACTGGGAATATATGGAAAAAGATACTTTTAGCTGGTGGATTGAGAGGATAAAAGCTTGTTTTAAACTTCATGACATCGTTAGAATAGACCACTTTAGAGGATTTGAATCCTACTGGTCGATACCCGCTGGATCAAAAACTGCTGCAACTGGGAAATGGGAAAAAGGTCCAGGAATGAAACTTTTTAAAATGATTAATGATACTCTTGGAGAAAAACCTATAATAGCAGAGGATCTTGGATTTCTAACTCCTGAAGTTGAAAAACTTTTAAAAGAAAGTACATATCCTGGAATGAAGATACTTCTTTTTGCTTTTGATTCAAAAGAAGAAAATGATTATCTTCCACACAAATATGATTTCAACTCTGTTGCCTATACTGGAACCCATGACAATATGACGGTGCTTGGCTGGTACCGAGCAGCTGAAGAAGAAGAGAAAAAAAATTGTTTGGAATATTTAGATACATTAAACATTAAAACTTACGAAATAAATTGGAAGTTTATAGAAGCTGTTTGGGCTACAAAATCTCAGTTGGTTTTAACTCAAGCTCAAGATCTTCTGGGTCTGGATAACAGAGCAAGAATGAATACACCTTCAACTTCCGAAGGAAATTGGAGTTGGAGATTGAAAAAAGATGAGTTAGATCACCTTTTAGCAAAAAAAATTGCTGAGATTACTAAAAAAAATGGGAGGTAATTTTTCTTGGATAATAGAGATATTATAATAAATAATCTTCAAAAAATAGGACTCACACCAAAAGAATCTGAAATTTATTATGAGCTAGTAAAAAATCCAATGACGAATGGCTCACAAATTGCAAAAAAACTGGGTTATCCTAGAACATCTGTCTACGATACGCTTTCAAAACTTCAAAACAAAGGGTATATACTTTCTTTTCAAGAAGGTGAAATTACATCTTATACAGCTGTAAATCCTAAAGATTTTTTAAATAGAGTTAAAAGTGAGATTGAATCAGCAACAGATCTTCTCGATGTTGAGCTTACGAACATTGCTACTACTTCTGTTGAAACTCAATTTTATAATCTCAATTCTGAGGTTGGAATAAGGGAGCGAATCACAAAGATATTGAGTAGTTCTGAACGAGAAGTTTATATTAATACAAATTTAGACCTTTTGGAATTTAAACATATTTTTGAAAAGCTTAAAAAGAAAGGTGTAAGAGTTATTCTTTTTAGTTTTGAAAATACTGATTACGAAAATCTAGGTATAGAATGCTATTATCGTAAGGGATTAAAAAAAGAGATAAGCAGTAAAATTATGAGGATTCAAATAGTATCAGATATGAAAAAAGCAGTTATAGCAAGTAATTATAGTGGGAAATTTACAGGGACATATTCTGAGAATAATCTTCTTGTAAATATAGTGGCTGAGCATATACACAACGACATCTACATACTTAAGCTCGAAAAGAATTTTTCAGGGGATTTCTGGCAAGATATCAATCTACATACTATGCAAGAGATACCTATAAATTAAATTGGGAGGAACTATGTTTTTAAATAAGAAACAGATAAAAGATGGAGTAACTAATTATTTACTGGTGGAATCTGGGAAAAGAATAGAGGATGCTGGACGTCATGAGATATATCAGGCTTTAGCTAAAACAGTCGTAAGTGCTATCAGTGAAAATTGGCTTAAAACTACAGAAACCTATGAGAAAAAAAGAAAAGCTCACTACTTTTCATCTGAATTTTTAATGGGAAGAGCTCTTGGAAATAATCTTATAAATTTAGGTATTATGGAGAGTGTTCAAGAGGTTCTCAAAGATTTGGATATAGATTATAACTTTATAGAAGAAAGTGAAGAGGACTACGGAACTGGAAATGGTGGTCTTGGAAGACTTGCAGCATGTTTTATGGATTCTCTTGCAACCTTAAATTTACCCGGTATAGGATATAGTATAAGATACAAGAATGGTATCTTCAACCAAAAAATAGAAAATGGATTTCAAACTGAAACCCCTGAGACTTGGTTAAAATATGGTGATCCTTGGTCAGTAAGAAAAATTGGAGAAGAAGTTTTAGTTAAATTTGCAGATATGGAAGTTCGGGCTATACCTTACGATACTCCTGTTACTGGATACGGAACAGATAATGTAAACACTTTAAGACTTTGGGAAGCATCTTCAATTGAGCCTCTTAATTATGATGCATTTAATTCACAAGACTATGACAGAGCACTTAGAGATAGCAATAGAGCTGAAGATATCTCACGTGTCTTATATCCAAATGATTCTACAAATGAGGGAAAAAAACTTAGACTTCGACAACAATATTTCTTTGTTTCAGCCTCACTTCAAGATATTTTGAGAAAATTCAAAAAAAATCATGGTGGAGATTTTACTAAACTTCCACAATTTAATGCTATTCAACTTAATGATACTCATCCAACAATTGCAATACCTGAGCTTATGAGACTTCTTGTAGATGAGGAAGGTGTTGAATGGAATTTAGCGTGGGAGATTACACAGAAAACTTTCTCATACACGAATCACACTATTCTCTCTGAAGCGTTAGAAAAATGGTGGGTTGGTCTCTATAAAGAGATTCTTCCACGAATTTTTGAGATTATAACAGGAATCCATAACCAGTTTTCAGAATTTCTTCATTATAAATTTCCTAATGATGAGGCTAGAAGATCTAGAATGTCAATAATTCAAGGAGATCTTATCCACATGGCTTGGATGGCAATCTATGGAAGTTCATATACAAATGGAGTTGCTCTTATCCATACAGAAATATTAAAGCATCAAGAGCTAAAAGAGTGGTACGAAATTTTTCCAGAAAGATTTCAGAATAAGACAAATGGAGTTACTCAAAGAAGATGGCTACTCCTTTCTAATCCTGAACTCTCAAAACTGATTACAGATCTTATAGGAGACGGTTGGATAAAAGATCTTTCACAACTAAAAAAACTGGAGAGATTTTCAGAAGACGAGAAAATTTTAAATGAATTTTTACTTATAAAAAACAGAAAAAAACAGCAACTTTCCGATTATCTAAAAGAAAATCAAAAGATAGAGCTAGATACCAATTCTATCTTTGATATTCAAGTTAAGAGACTTCATGAATATAAAAGACAACTTCTAAATATTTTTCACATTATTGATCTCTACAACAAGATAAAAGCTAATCCAAATCTTGAGATGGAACCTGTAACATACATATTCGGATCTAAAGCTGCTCCTGGATATAGAATAGCTAAAGGTGTTATCAAACTTATAAACGAAGTAGCTAATAAAGTTGATACAGACCCTGTCGTTAAAGGTCGAATAAAAGTTGTATTTATCGAAAATTACCGTGTTTCTGTTGCACATAAACTTTTCCCAGCAGCCGATATATCTGAACAGATTTCTACTGCCGGAAAAGAAGCTTCAGGAACTGGAAATATGAAATTTATGATTAACGGTGCTCTAACATTGGGAACATTAGATGGTGCAAATGTTGAGATAGC
>JBOFTG010000177.1:0-5050 GCA_051651945.1 Fusobacteriaceae bacterium
TATTCTAAAGCTCTCTCACTAAAAAAGACTATTCTAGAAACTTTTCCGTTGTAAATTTTAAACTCTCTATTATCGAAATTTATAACACTTTCTCCTAATTTCAAGAGTTCTTGGGATGTTATTCCCGAAGAACACAAAACTTCAAACATGGCTCTATCTCTTAATCCGTTTACAGTATCAACTTCGATGCTTTCTCTCAGCTTTTCTATCTCTTTTAAAGTTACAAACTCTGGAGCTTCAGCTTCAAATTCTGGAAAATCAACTAATAACATGGGGTTTTTATCTACGATCTCTCTTTTTTGAAGATGTTTATAAAAAGTTCTAAGAGTGGATATTTTTCTGTTTACAGATCTTTTCCCCACCATATTTTTTGATAGAAAATTTATAAAACTTCTAACAACAAATTGATCTATCTCTTTCAAAGAACACTCATCTTTATAATTTTCTAAAAATTTACAAAACTGTTCTAGGTCACTTCTGATAGAACGAATACTGTTATGACTTCTATCTTCACCCAACTCTAAAAAATAGAGAAAACTTTTGACCTCTCTTTTTAACTCAAGCATCACACACCTCTTTTAATTACTCTAACTCAGACAATTTTGTTTCCAAATAATCTAATGCTATCTGTGATATCTTATTGTACTTCTCTTTTTTCTCTCTAACTCTCTCTTCGAGAGATCTTATAACTCCAAAATTAGCTCCCATAGGTTGGAAATTTTTCTTTTCTTCAGTTATATATTTTATTATAGCTCCTATTGAACTTCTGTCATCTAGTGTAAATTCTGGTTTCCCATCTAATCTATGAGCTATATTTATGGCTGCCATAAGACCTGTAGCTATAGCACAAACATAACCTTCTCCACCTGTTATCTGACCCGCAAAAAATATATTTTCATTAGATTTTAAATTCAAACTTTCTTTCAATAATTTTGTAGAATTTATAAATGTATTTCTATGCATCACTCCATATCTTACAAATTCAGCATTTTCAAGCCCTGGTATCATTGAAAAAATTCTCTTTTGCTCTCCAAATTTTAAATTAGTTTGGAAACCAACAAGATTATATAGCTTCCCATCTTTGTCATCTTGTCTTAACTGAACAACAGCATGATCCCATCTTCCAGTTTTCGGATTAGTCAAACCTTTAGGTTTTAAAGGACCAAATAAAAGAGTTTTTTCTCCTCTCATAGCTATTCTCTCTACAGGCATACATGCCTCAAAAAGTTTTTCCTCTTCAAACTTTTTAAGAGGAGCTCTCTCTCCTGTTATAAGGGCATTATAAAATAGATCATACTCCTCTGTATTCATAGGACAGTTGATATACTCTCCATCACCTTTATCGTAACGAGATTGAAAATAAACTTTCTCTTTATCTATAGATTCGAATGTAACTATTGGAGCTGCTGCATCATAAAAATATAGATCTTCAGAATTTGTTAATTCACCTATTTTTTCTGAAAGTTCAGGGGATGTAAGAGGACCAGAAGCAACTAAAACAACAGTATCTTTAGGTATCTCTTTTAACTCCTCTCTTATTATCTCTATGTTTTCAGAATTTTCAAGAACTCTTGTTATCTCTTCAGAAAATCCCTCTCTATCCACGGCTAAAGCTTGACCAGCTGGAACTTTGTGTGCATCTGCTATTGCTATTATTTTAGATCCCATTCTTCTAAGTTCCTCTTTCATCAGACCAGAGGCATTTCCAAGATGGTCTCCACCTAAAGAGTTACTACAAACTAACTCTCCAAATTTATCTGTACTATGAGCCTCTGTAGTTTTTTGAGGTCTCATCTCATAAAGTTTTACTTTTATACCTCTTTTTGCTAATTGGTAAGCAGCTTCACTTCCTGCAAGCCCTGCTCCTATAACTACAACTTCTCTTTTCATCTTATCTCCATCTCTCTTTATTTTGTATCTACAAATAATTTTAATTACTCTTCGGTAATTTTCTTATATTCTTACACTCAGGATAACCTGTGCAGCTTAGGAATTTTCCCCAACGACCTCTGTTTAGTTTAAATGGTTTTCCACATTTTTCACAAACTCCAGCCTCTCTTATTATGGCATTTTCTTCCTCTTCTATCTTATCCATCTCCCATTTAATCCTTATTACTCCATCTATCTCATTAATCTCACTATTCATAAGTTTCTTTTTTATCTCACCAGGAATAGAAATTCTGATTCCATCCTCTTTAAAATTAGAACTTTCAAGATAGCTTCCAAATCTTCCAATCTTTAAAAGACAAAGTGTTCCATCCTCTGTTTTGATATCAGTAAGAACTCCCTCTTTTCCTTTATCTCTCTCTATTATCTGATCTTTTACAAAAATTTCTCCAGATTGTATATTACTTTCAGGAATTTTTATCCCTTTAAGAGTTATCTTTTCAGCACACTCCTCATCTGGGCACTCCAAATATTTTCCAAATCTACCTGTTTTCATAAGCATAAATGTATCTGAACATTTGCATTTGACATCAGAAGTAATAATTCTCTTACTTTCTTCTTCTAGTATAGCTTCATATCTCTCTAAGAAAGTTGAAAGTTCTTGATAAAACTCTCCTAAAACATCTGTCCAAACCATGTTTCCTTCAGCAATTTTATCCAACTTATCTTCTAATTCAGCTGTGAATTTCACATTCATTATATTTGGAAAATTTTCTTCCAACTTATTTTTAATTGAATATCCAAGCTCTGAAGGTGCAAAACTTTTCCCTTCAACTTCAACATACTCTCTTTTTTTCAGAGTATCTATAATCGAAGCATAAGTAGATGGTCTTCCTATCCCCTCTTGCTCAAGTTTTTTTACCAAAGAAGATTCTGTTAATCTCGAAGGTGGCTTTGTCCATAACTCTTTTATATTAAGATTTTCAAGTTTTTTAATATCTCCAGGCTTTATGTCTGGAAAATTTCCAAGTGGAAGTTCCTCATCATCTTTGAAAATTTTATAATATCCATCAAATTTTATCTTATTAATTGTTCCTCTAAAATCAAAAATTTCACGATTTAAAACAATTTCAAACTGTTCATACAGCATATCTGCCATCTGTGATATGAGAAATCTATCCCATATAAGTTTATAAAGTTTATACTGATCTCCATCCAACTCAGATTTAATAAGTTCAGGAGTCAGATTTACATCAGTAGGTCTAACAGCCTCATGTGCATCTTGAATCTTCTGTTTAGTCTTAGCTACTTTTTGTTTTCCTATGTACTCTTTTCCATAGCTATTTGTAATAAACTCTTCAGCCATATTTTTCGCTTCTTCAGAAATTCTTACCGAGTCTGTTCTCATATAAGTTATCAAACCTTTTTGCTCACCTTTAATGTTAAGTCCCTCATAAAGACCCTGAGCTACTCTCATTGTCTTTGTAGCAGAAAATCCTAGGTATGAAGATGATAACTGCTGTAATGTACTGGTCTTTAAAGGTTGAGGAGGAGATTTTTTTCTGTTTTTAGACTCTGCAGTTATAACTTTAAATTCAGAACC
This sequence comes from Fusobacteriaceae bacterium, assembly GCA_051651945.1. GTDB lineage: Bacteria > Fusobacteriota > Fusobacteriia > Fusobacteriales > Fusobacteriaceae > JAGNZR01. Next base: position 3,491 of record JBOFTG010000177.1, read on the forward strand.
ATTTTCAAATTTCTCCAACTCTTCAACTATCTCTCTATCTTTAAGAAGATCAAATTTTTTCTCATCTATCTTGTTTAAAGATAATTTTAATTCATTCTCAAACTCTCCTGAAACATCCCAATATTGCTCTGAAACAAAAGCTTTTATTTCATCTTCTAAATCACATATAAGTTTTAATGCTACCGACTGAACTCTTCCGGCACTTGTATTTGCAGAAACAGATTTCCAAAGAAGAGGACTTATCTTGTACCCAACTATTCTATCTAGAATTCTTCTAGCTTGTTGTGCATTTACCATCTCCATATTTATCTCTCTTACATTTTTTATAGATTCACTTACTGCACTTTCAGTAATCTCATTAAATTCTATACGATTTAGCTCTCCACTAGGAAGCTTTAGTGCTGTAGCTATATGCCATGCTATAGCTTCTCCTTCTCTATCCGGGTCTGAGGCAAGGTAAACTTTTGAAGATTTTTTAGCCAGAGATTTCAAATTATCTATAAGTTCTTTTTTTCCTTTAACTGTCGAATAATTAGCTTTAAAATTCTCCTCTATCTTAACTCCTAAAGTAGTCTTTGGAAGATCTCTTACATGACCATACGATGCTGTTACCAGATATGAATTACCTAAAATTTTTTCAATAGTTTTCGCCTTAGCTGGTGACTCTACTATTACTAGTTTCTTTTTAGACAAGTTATCCACTCCATTCTTTTTTTATTTTTTTTATTTTTTTCTTCTGTATGCTCCTCCAGGAACACTTATTACCAATTGTTTTATTTCTAATTCAACTAAGAGAGTAAGAACTTCAGTAGATTTTAATCGAGTATCCATTATAAGTTCATCTAAATTCTTTACCCCAATAAGTTTATCATATACTATCTGCTCAAGTCCAGTCAACTTTAAATCTATATCTTCATTAAAGTTTTTTTCTTCTCTTATATTATACTCTTCAAGTACATCAGATATTTGGGTTACCAGTTTTGCTTGATTATTTTTTATCAAATTATTACAACCCTCTGAAAATGGAGAAAATATCTCTCCAGGAATCGCAAAAACATCCCGTCCCTCTTCAAGAGCAAACTCGGCAGTTATTAAACTTCCACCCTTAATTCTAGATTCTGTAATCAAAACACCTTTAGATAATCCAACTATTATTCTATTTCTTTGAGGGAAATTATAATTATGAGGTTCTGTGCCTAATGGAAACTCAGATATAAGAAGTCCATAACGAGGTATTAGCTCCCACAAATCTCTGTTTTCTTTGGGATACACTATATCTAAACCACTTCCTACAACAGCAATAGTAGTTCCTCCTAAAGCTATTGTTTTTCTGTGGCAGATTGTATCTATTCCTAAAGCTAATCCACTTACAGTTGTAATTCCTTGATTAACAATCTCTCCTACAAATTTGTCTGTTACCCCTCTTCCATAGCTACTTGATTTTCTTGTTCCTACTATAGCCAAAGAGAAGTTTTTCAATTTTTTAATATCCCCTCTATAATATAGAAATAGTGGTGGTGAAGCTATATTTTTCAAATTTTCTGGATAAGCTTCATCTTC
>JBOFTG010000178.1:0-2761 GCA_051651945.1 Fusobacteriaceae bacterium
AAAATTATTGCTCTTTTCATTTTTTTCACATATTCCTTTATTTTTATAATGAATTGTAATATAATAAGGTGTATTATGTCAACAATTAGGAGGTATTTTTATGAATTCAAAAAAAGAGAAAATAAAAACAATCGCAACAATTATGTTTGCAGCAAAAGGAATCAGAAACACAACTATTCGAGATATCGCCTCTTCACTTAATATAGCACTTGGTGGAATCTATTATTATTATAAAAGCAAAGAGCATCTTTTACAGGAAATTATTGAAGATTCCATAAATAATAGAAAACTATTCTTAGAAAATTTACAAAATTTAGATGTTAGCTTTGAGAAAAAATTAATGCTTATGCTCGAAAGAAGACTTCATTTGACAAAAGAAAGGTATCATCTTTTTCTTTTCACTAAAATATTTGAAAATGGAGAGACAAACATGATTTTTGATGATTTTTTTAAAAAAGATCAGTTTTTCGAAACCATTTTGTCTTCCAATCTTGAAGCTATCAATCCTCTATACCATGATAACATTATAAAAATAGGTCGATTTCAGAGTGCCGCTTTTACTAAGCTTCTTCTGATGCTTATAGAAGATACAGGAGTTGACGTTTCAGATGTTGAAAGTTATGAAAAAATGGTTGATATTTTCGAAGAAAATATTGATATTAAAAAAGAGATTGAGTTATTCTTTAACCTCTCTTTCAAACCTCTCTTAAAAAATTAAAAGCCCTTTTATTCAAGGGCTTTTTTTACTATCTCTTTTATTTTTAATGCTTTTTTAGGGTCTCCCTTACCTGATATCCCTATTTTAAACTCATCATCCTCTAAAATAGTCATAAAACTAAGATTCATATCTTTTTTGGAAGTTATATTATTTACAAGTATCCCTTTTTCTCTGCATAATTCAACTATTTTTAAATTTATCTCACTCTTATCTGTTGCAGCCACGACAAGAAACTTTCCATCTAAATCACTTTCAGAAAAATATCTTTTTTCAATGTGAATTCCATCTCTGTTTTCAATCTCTTCAAGAATTTCAGGAGCTACTACTGTTACATCTGCTCCATATGTTTTAAGAGTCTCTATCTTTCTTTTTTCTATCTTACCAGCTCCTACAACAAGTGTTTTCAAATTCTCAATATCAATCATGACAGGAAAAAATTTTTTTTGATTACTTTTCATCTCTAATATTCCTAAAAGCGATTTTTATAATCTCTAAAGTTTTCTCTATATCTTCATCACTGTGAGAACCTGATAGAAAATGTGCCTCATATTTAGAAGGCGGTGGCATTATTCCGTTGTCTAAAAGAGTATTAAAATATATAGAATATCTATTGCCATCAGATTCCATAGCATCTTTTAAAGTTAAAACTTTTTTTGCTTCTGTAAAAAAAATAGTGAATAGTGAACCACATCTATTTATACTGATAGGAATATTATATTCTCCTGCTATCTTTTCTATTCCATCAGTAAGTTTTTTAGTTTTCTTTTCAAGTTCAGAATAAAACCAATCTCTATTTTCTAAAAGATAACCTATTGTCTCTATTCCAGCTCTTACAGCTATCGGATTTCCAGAAAGTGTTCCAGCATGATAAACTCTTCCAAGAGGAGCTATCATCTCCATTATCTCTCTCTTCCCTCCAAAAGCTCCTACAGGGTATCCTCCACCTATTATCTTTCCAAGAGTTGTGATATCTGGTGTTATTCCAAACATCTCTTGAGCTCCACCTAGTGCTACTCTGAATCCTGATATTACCTCATCAAATATCAAAAGAGTATCGGTTTCTGTTGTTATTTTTCTAAGCTCTTCTAAGAATTTTTTTTCGCTCTCTATTAACCCCATATTAGCAGGAATAGGCTCTAATATAACTGCTGCAACATTTTTTTTCATTAGATAATCTTTTACTGATTCAATATCACCAAAATCTGCTACTAAAGTATCTTTTAAAACACCCTCTGTTATCCCGTTACTATCTTGATACCCATCTGTTAAAAGCCCTGATCCAGAACTTACAAGAAGCGAATCTGAGTGACCATGATAGCAACCATGAAACTTCAAAATCTTATTTCTTCCTGTGAAAGCTCTAGCTACTCTAACAGCAGACATAGTTGCTTCTGTTCCAGAAGTTGTAAACCTTACCATATCCATAGATGGATAGCATTTTAAAACCATCTCTGCAAGATCTATCTCAGCTTTAGTCGGAAGACCAAAACTACTTCCCATACCGATTGTCTCCATAACACCCTTTACTACTCTTTCAGGGTTATGTCCTAAAATAAGAGGTCCCCATGAACAGATGTAATCTATATAACTATTACCATCCTCATCATATATTTTAGAACCTTCTCCACGTTTTATAAAAACAGGAAAAGATTTATTTACCGATCCAAAAGCTCTTACAGGACTATTAACTCCTCCAGGAATAATTTTTTTACCATCCATATATATTTTTTCAGAATTATTATATCTCGCCATTTTTTATCCACTCTCCTATATCTTTTGCATGATATGTTATTATTATGTCTGCACCAGCTCTTCTCATGGCATACATATTTTCCATAACAACTTTTTTTTCATCTAGCCACCCTTTTTCAGCAGCAGCTTTTACCATGGCAAATTCACCACTCACATTGTATATTGCAATTGGAAGATGAAAACTTTGAGAAAGTTCTTTTACAACATCTAAGTAAGGCATCCCTGGTTTTACCATAATTATATCAGCACCCTCGTCTATATCATTTTGAGCTTCAACCATATATTCTCTAG
>JBOFTG010000179.1:0-1858 GCA_051651945.1 Fusobacteriaceae bacterium
AATGATTTAAGAGGAGCTCGTGCAGAGGTATATAGAATTCTTGTAGAGAATCTGAATATAAGAATTGAAAATAAACTTGTAGAACCAAACGATCTATCTCTTCCATATAGAAAACATATCTCTCTTGATAAAGTTGATCTCAACAAGAAATTGAGTAAAGAGGAGTACAATGAGAAGATAAAGAAACTTCAAGATAAAATTTACCTTCTTCAGCATCAGCTTCATATTGAAAAAGTTCCTGTTGTGATAGCTTATGAGGGATGGGATGCTGGAGGAAAGGGTGGAAATATAAGAAGACTTGTAGAACGTATGGATCCAAGGGCATATGATGTTATACCTGTTGCAGCTCCAAATGATTATGAGAGAAAAAAACATTATCTATGGAGATTCTGGAGATTTTTTCCAGAGCCAGGGCATATAACAATTTTTGATAGAACATGGTATGGAAGGGTTTTAGTTGAGAGAGTTGAAGGCTTTGCACATAAATATGAGTGGAAAAGAGCTTTTAAAGAGATTGGAGATATGGAACGTCAATGTGTAGATGATGGAGCTGTTGTTATAAAATTTTGGCTTCATATCTCTCCCGAGGAGCAGTTGAACCGTTTTAACGAAAGAAAAAATTCTCCGGATAAAAATTGGAAGATAACCGAAGAGGATTGGAGAAATCGTGAGAAGTGGGCAGAGTATAAGAAAGCAGTGGAAGAAATGATAACTAGAACTTCAGAATCTTATGCACCTTGGTATATAATTCCGGCTAATGACAAATATTATGCAAGAGTATTTGCTCTTGAAACTGTTGTTAAAACTTTAGAGAAAAAATTAAAAGATATATAGGAGGAGAGTATGAAAAAATTATTATCACTATTATCACTTGGTTTAGCATTAGGAGCAACATCTTTTGGAGCAGAGCATCTTGTTGTGGGAATGGAACTTGAGTATCCGCCGTTTGAAACAACTGATGCAAAGGGAAATCCAAGTGGATTTTCAGTTGATATGGCAAGAGATTTAGGAAAGTATCTGGGAAGAGAGGTTAAGATAGAAAATATGTCATATGGAGGACTTATTCCAGCTTTGATGACAAAAAAGATAGATATTATATTATCGTCTATGACAATCACCAAAGAGCGTCAAAAATCTATAAATTTCTCAGATCCATATTCAAAATCATATCTGAGCCTTCTTGCTGGAAAAAACTCTCCAGTTGAGAAACCTGAAGATCTGAACAACAAAGGTAGAAAGGTTGCTGTAAAAAAAGGTACTACAGCTCACCTAGTTGCAACTCAATATTTCCCAAAAGCTGAAATATTAGTTTTTGATAAGGAAACAGCAGCAGTTTTAGAGGTATCTCAAGGAAAGGTAGATGCTTTTATCTATGATCCATTAACTGTACTAAAAAATTGGAAAGATAATCCTAATACAACTAAACCTATCTTAAACCAATTCCAAAAAGATGTTGAGTATTGGGGAATCGGTTATCGTAAAGGTGAAGATGAGTTAGGACAAAAGATGAATAACTTTATAAAAGATTATAAAGCTGAAGGTGGATTTGAAAAACTTTCTGAAAAATATCTAGGCGAGCAGAAAAGAGCCTTTGATGAAAGAAATATTCCATTCTTTTTCTAGAAAGGAGAGATATGCAAGAGAAAAAAAAAGGGTTGTTTAGAAAAATATTTTTTAGGGAAGAGAGAGAAGTAGTTTCAAAGGTTAAAACAGTTTTTAACTATCTTCTTGTAGATATTTTTTTTATATCTATATTTGTATTTGCTTTTAAAAATATAAATTACAATTACTCTTGGAGAGATATAATAGAGACATATTATTATAAATTCATTATGGGATTTGCTATGACGGTTTTTAT
>JBOFTG010000180.1:0-10905 GCA_051651945.1 Fusobacteriaceae bacterium
ATTTAATTGTCTACTTGACAGGGTATAGACTATGAGGGGGATTTTTCTATTAAAATAATCCTGAGATAACTCCATTTTCATCTATATCTATTAATTCTGCTGCCGGAATTTTTGGTAGCCCTGGCATATCTATTATTCCTCCTGCCATAGCTATTATAAATCCTGCTCCTGCTGCTATTTTTATCTCATCTATATGTACAGTAAAATTTTTCGGTCTTCCTAAAAGAGTGGCATTATCCGAAATAGATTTTTGTGTTTTAGACATACATATTGGAAGATTATTATATCCTAAACCTTCTAACTTTTCTATCATCTTTCTAGCTTTTATAGAAAAGCTAACTCCATCTGCACCATATATCTCTTTAGAGATTTTTTCTATTTTTTCTTTTATCGGAAGCTCCAATTCATACAATGGTTTATAATTATCTTCCTCTTTTTGTAAAGCTTCTAAAACAAGTTTTGCAACTTCCACTCCGCCTTCTCCACCTTTTGCCCATACATCACAAAGAGCAACTTTTGCTCCCATAGATTCACAATGGTTTTTTATAAGAGAAAGCTCAGCTTCTGTATCTGTTAAAAATCTGTTCATAGCAACAACTACTGGAAGACCGAATTTTTGAATATTTTCTATATGTTTATCAAGATTTTCCATACCTTTTTTCAAAGCTTCTAAATTTTCAACATTAAGCTCTTTTGATCCACCATGATGTTTAAGAGCTCTTACTGTTGCAACAATTACAACACAGTTAGGAGTTAAACCACCTTTTCTACATTTTATATTCAAAAACTTTTCAGCACCTAAGTCAGCTGCAAAACCAGCTTCTGTTATCGTATAATCTGAAAGTTTCAGAGCCATTTTTGTAGCAAGAATAGAGTTACATCCATGTGCTATATTTGCAAACGGTCCACCGTGAATTATAACTGGTGTGTTTTCTAGTGTCTGAACAAGATTTGGTCTTATAGCTTCTTTTAAAAGTGCTGTTACAGCTCCTTGAATTTTTAGATTACTTATCTTTAAAGGTTCTCCTATATTTGAATAAGCAAATATCATATCTCCAATTTTCTCTTTTAAATCCATAAGTGAATTTGCAAGACATAGTGCAGCCATAATTTCTGAAGCTACTGTTATCTGAAAAGAATCTTGTCTCGGAGTTCCATTTTCTTTTCCTCCTAAACCTACAACTATATCACGAAGAGATCGATCATTCATATCCACTACTCTCTTCCATGTTATTTTTGTTATATCAATTCCCAAATGGTTTCCATGCTTTATATGGTTATCTATACATGCTGATACTAAATTATGTGCTACACCTATAGCATGAAAATCTCCATTAAAATGCAGATTTATCTCTTCCATAGGAACTACTTGAGCATAACCTCCGCCAGCTGCTCCACCTTTCATTCCAAATACAGGTCCTAAAGATGGTTCACGTAAAGCTGCTATTGAACTTTTCCCCAATCTATTCAATGCTTGAGTAAGTCCCACTGTAACTGTTGATTTTCCCTCTCCTGCTGGAGTTGGAGTTATTGCAGTTACCAATATCAACTTTCCATCTTTTTTATTCTCATTTTTTTTTAATATTGATAAATTAAGTTTTGCTTTATACTTTCCATAGTTCTCAAAATCGTCCTCATGAATACCTGCTTTTTTTGCAATTTCTATTATTGAAAGCAACTTCGCTTCCTGTGCTATCTGGATATCCGATTTCATATTTTCCACCCTTCTCTTTTCGATTATACTCCTTAGAATATTCTTAATATTAAACCAGTTTCTGAAACTTTTGTCAACCTCAAAGACAATTATATATCTCTTCTAAAAGTCCAGATTTAATTATTTCTGCTCTTTTCTTAAGTTCAAAAGATCCTCTCTCTAAATCAGCTTTCATCCTCTCATCTGAAAGATTTGGAATATTTACACGAATATTCATAATTGCTCCTTCTACTCCAGAGTAAAGAAGAGTAGTAGCTACCCCTATATCACTTATGGCATTTCTATTTCCATAGGTTACAAAGTAATCCAATAAGTTGAGAGCTTCACTTGATAGTTCAGCTATTTTTAAAGGAGTCTCTATAGATTTTTTAGTTGCCGCTTCCATCGCTTGGTCTCTTATTTTTTTCTCATCATCTGTCTCTTTAGCCATTTTAAGAGCCCTAATAAAAGTATTGAAACTTTCTGTATCTTTATCCACTAGAGATTTTAGCTCCTCTTCTATATCTTTTAGTTCGTCAAATCGTCTTTTAAATTCTACTTTTATATTTTCATCTAACCCTTCAAATTTTTTCTTACCAAAACTAAGATGTCCCACCATTCTTGCAAGTGAAACTCCAAGAGCCGAAGTTAAAGCTGAAACAGATCCACCACCAGGAGCTGGTGAAACTGAATCCACTTCACTTAAAAATTCACTTACAGTTAAATCCATTAATTTCATTCATTCCTCCAAATAACATAGTTGCTGATTTTTTACTACGAGTTTTCCATTTTTATAGACAGACTCTATAAAATTGATTCCAAAATGGTAAATTATAAAATCTAAATTAGTAGAATTGAATATATTGATATCAGCTTTTTTTCCTACCTCTATGGTTCCAATAGATAAAGCTCTATTGACTGCCCATGCACCGTTTAAAGTAACAGATGACAAAATCTCTTTGGGAGATAATTTCATTTGAGAACCTGCTATCTGCATAACAAGTTGTAGATTTTCAGTAGGACACGATCCTGGATTATAATCAGTAGCGATAGCTACTGCTCCTCCATATTGGATTATTTTTCGTGCTTGTGCATAGTTTTTTCCTAAATTAAAAGATGTCCCTGGAAGAACTACGGATGTTACCCCGTTTTCCACCAAACTCTTTAACCCTTCATCACTTGCAGCCAAAAGATGCTCGGCTGTTCTAGCTCCTATCTCACCAGCTAACTCAGCTCCTCCCAAACAGATTATCTCATCAGCATGAATTCTTAGATCATATCCAAGTTTTTTCGCTTTAAGAAGTATCTTTCTACTATCTTCCACTGAAAAAATATTATTTTCACAAAATATATCACAAAATTCTGCTAAATTATTTTCTTTCACAATCGGCAATACTCTCATAACAAACTCCACATACTCTTCTGGATCTCTCTTAAACTCCTCTGGAATAGCATGAGCCCCCATATATGTAGAGATTAAATCTATCGGATGAGTCTTGTTTAAAAATTTAGCAACTTCCAACTGTTTCAACTCAGTTTCTAAATCTAATCCATATCCACTTTTGGCTTCAACAGTCGTAACTCCTAAAAGAAGCATTCTATCTAAACTTATTTTAGCTTTTTGGGCTAATTCATGAAAACTTGCATCTCTTGTAGCTTTTACACTGCTCAGAATTCCTCCACCTCTCTCGAGAATCTCTAAATATGGAACTCCATCTAGCTTCATTTGAAACTCATTTTCACGAGATCCAGCATGAACAAGATGTGTATGACAATCTACAAAACCTGGAGTAACAAGTTTTCCATTAGCATCTACCCTCTTTGTACCCTCTCCTATATATTGGGATGGACATTTTCCCACACCTACATCTATTATTATCTCATCTTTTATCGCTATATAAGCATCTTTTAAAGTATCTATATTTTTCATCTGTTCACCACAGAGAGGTGATACTCCTCTTCCTGTAACGAGTTGTCCTATTTTTTCTATAACAAGGTCTGCTCTCATAGTTTTGTCTCTATTATCTTATCAATAGTCGTTCCATGCTCTAATCCCAAATAATATTCTAAAGATTCTGCAACTGCCTCCATTGGAAGTGAACCTATAATCTCACTTCCAATAATATTTACACCATATCTTTTGGCTTCCATTTTTACAGTTTCTAAAACTCGGTATATTGGATTTTTCTTATAATCTTTTATATTCATAGTTACTTGAACAAACCCCTTTTCTTTTATCTCGGCTGGTCCAGCTTGGATAAAACGGAATCCTCCACTTGAAAATCTAATTGCAACAGCTATTTTTTTAGCTATCTCCAAGTTTTGAGTATCTAGATTTATATTGTAAGCTACAAGTGGCATTCTTGCTCCAACTGCTGTAACTCCTGCTGAGAGATGAATTTTTCTACCTCCGTAATCCGGTTCCCATTCTGGAAGAAGTAATTTCTCCTCCATACCTTCAAACTGACCTTTTCTTATATCTGGAAGAGAGAATCTATTTGGAGATGAAGCTGAGTTTTCATATAAAAATACCGGTATTCCGTATCTTCTATTTAGCTCTTCACCAACTTTTTTAGAAATTTCTACACACTCATCCATCTTCATATTTTTTATAGGTATAAATGGTACAACATCTGTAGCTCCCATTCTAGGATGTTCACCTTTTTGAACTCTCATATCTATAAGTTCTGTTGCAACTCCAACAGCTTCTATCACAGCTTCTACTACTGACTCTGGTTCTCCTAAAATTGTGATGACAGTTCTATTGTAATCTTTATCGGGTTCGCATCCCATAAGGGTAACTCCCACTCTATTTTTAAATACAGCTTCAATTTTTGCTATTTTTTCTAAATCTCTTCCCTCACTAAAGTTAGGAACACATTGTACAATCTTACTCATCTCTCCTCCCAATCATATTTTATCAACTAAACTATCTATCAATTTTTCTTCAGCTATATATGGAAGTGTTATATGATCTTGTCCAAAACTGTTTTTATTATATTCTATCACCGTCTCTATTGAATTTTTATTTCTTGCCCAAGCACGTCTTGCAACTCCTCCCATAACATCCCAAGGCATAGCAGTTCTAAGAATCTCATCCACCCTATGGCTTCCATCTAAAACCATACCAAATCCACCATTTATAGATTTTCCAATACCTACTCCACCACCATTATGAAGTGCTATCATACTCATACCTCTAGCTGCATTTCCTGCAAAACAGTGAGTCGCCATCTCAGCCATAACATTACTTCCATCTTTAATATTAGAAGTTTCTCTAAATGGTGAATCTGTTCCCGATACATCGTGATGATCTCGACCTAACATCACTGGTCCTATCTCACCCGTTCTCACCATCTCATTAAATTTAAGAGCGATATTAGTTCTACTCATAGCATCTTGATAAAAAATTCTAGCTTGTGTTCCAACTACAAGCCCATTCTCGTCTGCATTTTTTATCCACTCATAATTATCTCTATCTTGATATCTTCTGTTAGGATCTACAAGTTTTAAAGCTGCTAAATCAGTTTTCAGGAGATCTTCGTGTTTTCCACTAAGACATACCCATCTAAATGGTCCATAACCATAATCAAAAAGTTCTGGTCCCAATATATCTTCAACATAAGATGGAAATATAAATCCATCTTTATCATTTATTCCATTTTTAGATATCTCCATAACTCCAACATCATATATAGCTTTCAAAAAACTATTTCCATAATCAAAGAAATATGTTCCAGCTGAAGTTAATCTTTTTATCACTTCATAATGTCTTACTAAGCTCTTATCTACAAGTTTTCTAAAATTTTCTCTATCCGTTGCCAAAAGTTTTGTTCTCTCTTCAAAAGTTATACCTGTAGGGCAGTATCCTCCCTCATATACAGCATGGCAAGAAGTTTGATCTGAAAGTAGATCTATCTTTATCTTATTTTCAGCAGCATACTCTAGGAGTTGCACTATATTTCCATGATATGCTACTGCATATGGAGTTTTTGAATCTGTTTTTTCTTTTGCTATACTGAATGCCTCTTCTGGAGTTTTTGCAATTTTATTTATCCAACCCTGCTCTAATCTTGTATGAATTCTAGAGAGATCTACCTCTGCTATAATCCCCACACCTTTAGCAATAACTGTAGCTTTTCCCTGAGCTCCACTCATTCCTCCAAGTCCAGATGTTACAAAAAGTTTTCCCGATAGATCTCCAGCTGACGGAACTCCACAAAAAATTCTTCCGGCATTAAGAATCGTAGAGTAAGTTCCATGCACAATCCCTTGAGGACCTATATACATCCAGCCTCCAGCTGTCATCTGACCATAGTTTGCTACTCCAAGGGCTGTTGCTCTTGCCATATTATCAGGATCATCAAATAGCCCAATCATAAGCCCATTAGTTATTATTACTCTAGGAGCATGAGGTGTTGATCTAAAAAGACCTACTGGGTGCCCCGAAGAAACTACAAGTGTTTGATCTTGTGTGAGATTTTCTAAATATTTTTTTATTAATCTATATTGCATCCAGTTCTGACATACCTGCCCTGTCTCTCCATAAGTGACAAGTTCATATGGATATAATGCTATCGCAAAATCCAAATTATTATCTATCATCACCTGAACTGCGGCTCCTTCTACACAGTTACTTTTATATTCATCAATCGGTTTTCCCCATATTCTTCCTTCAGGTCTAAATCTATATCCATAAATTCTTCCATACTCCCGAAGTTCATTTAAAAATTCAGGTGCAAGTTCCTCATGATACTTTTCCGGTATATATCTCAGTGCATTTTTAAGAGCAAGTTTTATCTCATCCTTTGTCAAAGTTAAAACTCTCTTTGGTGCTCTTCTCAACTTAGCATCAAATTCTGGCTGAATCTTAGGTATATCTAAATCTCCAAGTTTTATGCTCATGCACTCTTCTATCTCTCTATTATTAACCATCTCATCCTCCAAATATTTTTTGAATTTAAATTTTTATCTCCCCTATTACCGATTGCACAGCCCTAACAATCTCTCCATCCATTATCAATTTTTCTACTGTATTGATATCTAAATACATAACTCTATCATTCTCAAGTTTACTTACATGTTTTCTTACAACATCATAAGCCGCTCTACTTCCTCTTCCTAGACCTATATTCCCTCTTAAATCCACACCTTGACACGCTGCTAATAGCTCCATAGCCACAACTTTTCTAGAGTTTTTAAGTATCTCATATCCTTTTCTTGCTGCTATCGTTCCCATCGAAACATGATCTTCTTGATTTCCAGAAGATGGTATAGAATCAACACTTGCTGGATGAGCTAAAACTTTATTTTCAGATACTAAAGATGCTGCACTATATTGTACAATCATAAACCCCGAATGAAGCCCTCCATAAGAAGTTAAAAATGGTGGTAATCCAAAATTTAGCTGTGGATTAACCAATCTTTCCAATCTTCTCTCTGAGATATTCCCCATCTCAGAACAAGCTATCCCTAAAAAATCAAAAGGTAGAGCCATCGGTTGACCATGAAAATTTCCACCTGATATAACTTGCTCATGATCTGGAAATATAATTGGATTATCTGTAACTGCATTCATCTCTATCTCTACTTTATTTAACACAAAATTTATCGCATCTTTACTTGCACCATGTATCTGAGGTGTACATCTAAGAGTATATGGATCTTGAACTCTTAACTCTCCCTGTTTTGTTACCATCTTGCTTCCATCCAAAATTCTCAATATATTTTCAGCTGTATCTATCTGTCCTTTATGCCCACGAATCTTATGAATTTTCTCATCATAAGCACAAGTTATACCATTTAAGGATTCCATAGTAATTGCTGCTGTTATATCCAATGTTTTCATCAAATTTATCGCTTCGTAAACAGCTATAGCTCCAACTGATGTCATGGCTTGTGTACCATTTATAAGTGCTAGCCCCTCTTTGGAAGATAGACTAGGCAATGGTTTTATTCCGGCTCTCGAAAGTGCTTCAGACCCACTCATTTTTTCACCCTTATAAAAAGCTTCTCCCATACCCAGAACTACTAAAACCATATGAGATAAAGGAGCTAAATCTCCCGATGCACCTAAAGATCCTTTTTCTGGTATTACTGGAACTACATCACTATTTAATATCTCCACCATCTTATCTATTGTCACTCTTCTTATTCCGGAATTTCCAATAATAAGATTATTTATTCTGAGAAGAAGTATTCCTCTTACTATCTCTTCGGAAAAAGCTTCACCCACACCACATGAGTGGCTTATAATTAAATTTTTCTGAAGATCTGATGTTTCGTCTTTAGATATAACTACATCTGAAAATTTTCCAAAACCTGTTGTAAGTCCGTAAACAATCTTTGAATCATTAATAAGTTTCTCTACATAAACTCTTGATTTCTCAATTTTTGCATAGGCTTCATCTGTTATCTCGATAAAGTATCTTTCTCTAACTACATTCATAAAATTTTCTAAAGTTAATCTTTCATTTCCAAGAGTTACTACACTTTTCATTATATCCCCCCATTTTTTTATACTTATAATTTTAGGATACTCTATTTTTTTCTAATAATCAAGATACACACCCGTAAAAAAATAAAAAAACCACATATTTAAATGTGGTTTTTGTTTTTTTAAAAAACTTTTTATTTAATTACCGAACAACCTTTTGAAAATGTTGCTCTCACTTTCTAGATTTCCGTCTTGCTTCTCATTTCTATTTTCATCTTCTAAATTTGAAGCAGCTTTATTTGTCTTAAAAAACAATCCAGCTATTCCATTTGAATATTTAGTATCTCTTTCAAGAGAAATTTTTCCACTTCTTATAAGAAACTCTCTTCCTCCAGAAACAGCTATACGTCCATTTTTAGAATTTAAATTTTGAGTTATTAGAGACCCATTAGCTATACTATCATCTATAAATTCAAATTTTTCAGGTGTATATAATCCTTTATCTATAAGTTCCTTATAAAATTCACCCCAAATTGGAGCTGGACCATTTCCACCGGTAAGATTTTCTTTAATCTCTCTATTATCATCATAACCCATATAGATTGTCGTAACATACTTAGGTGTTATCCCTGCAAACCATATTGTTCTATTTTGATTTGTAGTTCCTGTTTTACCACCTTGTGCTATTGAATTTCCATCTCTATCTTTTACCTCGGCTCTCTTAGAGGTTCCACCTCTTACTGAACTTTGAAGCATATATGTGATAAGACTTACATCTGTCGAATCAAACTCTTTCTGCTTTTTTATTTCGGCGTGATAAATTTGATTTCCAAATTTATTTTGCACCTCTCTAACTATAACAGGTTTCACAGAATATCCACCATTTGCAAAAACCGAGTAAGCTTGAGAAAGTTCTAAAGGAGATCCTTCATATGTTCCCAAAGAAGCTGTTAGATTATTTGGAATTTTAAAATCTGTTCCAAATTTTTCTAGAGTATCTTTAAGAGCTGGAACTCCAACTTTATCAAGAAGTTTTACAGATACTGTATTCAAAGATTTATCTAAAGCATCCAATAAAGTTATATTTCCATGGTATCTATTTCCGTAATTTTTAGGTTCCCATTTTCCAAATTTAACTTTACTATCCTCTATTATCGCATTCATCTCTGTACCACTTTGAAGTGCCGTAAAATAAAGAAATGGTTTTGCAGAAGATCCAAATTGTCTTTTCGCCATTATTGAACGATTGAAATTTCCTGGTTTGTAATCTTTTCCACCAATAACAGATACAATTTCTCCTGTATTGGCGTTCATAGTTGCCATACCATATTGAAGACCCGGTCTAGCATTAAGAAATTTACTTTTCTTAAATAGATTTTTTGCTGTTTTCTGAATCTCTACATCTACTGTTGTATAGATTTTCAAACCTTCTGAGTATATCATCTCTTCTGTGAAAATTCTCTCTCCTTCTGAATTTTTTTCATTTTTTAAAAATTCATAAACAAGATCAGTAAAATCTGGCACTGGTGACTCTGTTCTAGCTTCTTTTGGGTAAATTACTGTTGTAAATTTTTTATCTATTTTTTTCAGATCCATCTTTTCAGTATAAAGTATGAATTTATGCTTCAAAGCCTCTTTGTATTCACTCTCTTTTATAACTTCATCTTTTAGCATCTCACTCAATATTAGATTAGCTCTTTTTTGAGATTCTTTTAGATGACGTCTTGGATTATATTTTTCAGGACGATTAGGCATTCCTGCTAACATAGCTGACTCTGCCAAATTCAATTCCCTAGGTTTTTTTCTCATAAAACTGTATGATGCTGATTTTATACCATATGATCCCGAACCAAAATTTATCTCATTAAGATATTTTTCAAGTATCTCGTCTTTTGTAAATATACTCTCTATCTCGAAAGTTATAATTGCTTCTTTTACCTTTCTCGAAAGTTTTTTTTCAGATGTTAAAAAAGCATTTTTTGCAAGTTGCTGTGTTATTGTACTGGCTCCTTGAACAGCTCTTCCAGCTGAAATATTTGCCATAATTGAAGCTATATTTCTTTTTATATTAAGACCATAATGCTCATAAAAAGTTTTATCTTCTATTGAAATAACAGCTTTTTTTAGATTTTCCGAGATATCTTCAAGGTTTACAGGTTCTCTTTTTTCTCTGTAAATGGTATCAATTAACACTCCATTTTTATCGTAAATTGTTGTAGGCACAGAGGGTGCATAATTTGTTACGAGTTCCTCTATGTTAGGAAGTTCTTTGTAATTTTTATATACGAAAAGTCCTGCCCATGTAGCCACTCCCATTCCTATCAGGAAAATAAGAGCAAAAATTCCTATTAAAATTCTTACAACTATTTTTTTCATCTCTACCCCTACAAATGATTTTACTTTAGTTTTTCAGTTTTTCTTCTAAGTTGACCACAAGCTCCATCAATATCTGTTCCTTTTTCTCTTCTTACAAATACATTTACCTTTCTAATATCCTCAAGAACACTTACAAATTTTTCAATTTTCTTATCTAAAGGTCTTTCGTAAGGTTTTCCCTCTACTGAATTATAAGGAATAATGTTTACAACATGATCAAAATCGTGAACGAAATCAGCAAGTGCATTTGCATCTCCAGCTGATACATTTACATTATTTAAAAGAATATACTCAAATGTTATTCTTCTTTTTGTCTGTCTTTGATACTCTTTTAAAATAGTATGAAGATCTTCTAAAGGATAAGCTTTATTGATAGGCATTATAAGATCTCTCTTCTCGT
>JBOFTG010000181.1:0-1147 GCA_051651945.1 Fusobacteriaceae bacterium
TATATGATGAATCACCTAATATATTAAAACAGGAGGAAGTAAACATGAAAACATATGAAATTGTAAATGGAATGATTGATACTCTAGACATATTCCTAGATTCAGAACAAACAGGAGAGGATAGAGAGAGCTACAACTATATTATGGAGTTTTTGAAAGAGGAACTAGAAACTAAAAAGTCCAATATTGTGAAGTATATCAGAAATATAGAACTTGAAATCCAGATGATAAAAACAGAGGAATCTAGACTGGAAGTACTACGAAAGAACAAAGAAAAAAAAGTATCCAGCTTAAAAGAATATATGGTAAATATTTTCAGAACACTTAATAAATCCAAAATAGAAACAGAGATAGGAAGTCTAGGACTTAGAAAGAGTCAATCAGTAGCAATAGATGATCAGAAGATAATCCCTAGAAAGTATATAGAGAAAAGAACTGTAATTTCAATAGATAAAAGAGCTATAGGAGCAGATTTGAAGTTAGGAAAGAAGATAAAGGGAGTTCACCTAGAAGAGAACTACTCTTTACAGATAAGATAGGAGGAGCTATGAGAATAATAAATTTGGAAAATGAAATGGAAAAACTAGAAGCAAAAGCAAGGGCTGAGAAGGTAAGTATTCTCAGCCTTATTTATTTGGACTATATTCTGCCATTATACCCAGATGGATTAGCTGCTAAAGATGTGAATGCCACAGAAGAGTTTATAGGGGAAATCTTCAAAAAAGATCACGAGATTACAAAAGGAAATTCTCTAATGTTCTATATGATGAAGTCTCCTAGTACATACAAAGCAACAAGCATAGGTTTGAGAAACTATGAAATAGCTATAGAGGATGTTTGGCATGTTTAGGATGATTGTGATAGATCAACCATTGGAGATAGAATTACTGCTCTTAAAAACGATTTTAAACGGTTATAGCTTAAAGGAGGACGAGTTATGCATTTTGTAATAAGTGAAAGAATAGCAAAAAAATATAAGATCCATGAAGATGATCTTGGAGATAATATAATTGATTATATAGGATATGAAGAAATTAAGACTGAATTTTGCAGAAGAGGTTTGCCTAAATATACACAGGAACAGATAGAGGAGATAAGAAAATATATATGGAGAAATCATGATAACTATGATGTTCCTAAGCTCATA
>JBOFTG010000182.1:0-5512 GCA_051651945.1 Fusobacteriaceae bacterium
GCTTTTGTTCCTATTATTCCATTATCTGATCCAGTCATCCCTATATCAGATATATATCCTGTTCCTTCCATCAAAATTTTCTCATCAGCAGTTTGTACATGGGTATGTGTTCCAAAAAGTAGCGATGCTTTTCCATCCAGATATTTTCCTAGAGCTATTTTTTCAGATGTTGCTTCAGCATGAAAATCTACTATTATAAATTTTGTCTCTTTTCTTAATTCTTCAACTAACTCTTTTCCCATTCTGAATGGGCACTCTACTGGATTCATAAAAACTCTTCCTTGAAGAGATATAACTGCAATCTTCTGACCCTTAGAATTTTTTCGGATAGTATATCCTATTCCCGGAACTCCTACTGGATAGTTATGAGGTCTTAAAACCCTATCTGTTCCATCTAGATAAGTGTAAACTTCTTTTTTATCCCACATATGGTTTCCACCAGTTACAACATCTACACCCCATGCTAGAAATTCCTCAGCTATAGCAGAAGTTATTCCTTTACCTGCTGCACTGTTCTCTCCATTTACAATTACAAAATCATAATCTCTTTTTTTTCTGCTTAAATATCCTGAAAGAGCTGTTCTTCCAGGATTTCCTACTACATCTCCAATTATAAGTATTTTCATAGTCTTCCTTTCTTCTATTTATATTTTTTATATAATTTTACCTAGCTCAAATGTATCTAATCTCACACTCTTTATTATAACATAAATATCAATAGAATATAAGAAACAAAAAACAAAAAATAACCTTTGACTTAAGAAGCCGATTATTGTATATTTATAGATAATTAGCGGTAAACTATTTTCATATAGAGATATGAAAAAGTTAATAATTTAGAAAATGGTACTCACATGCCTTTTCAACAGGGGGGAATAATGAAGAAAAAAATTTTAGTAACTCTAGTTTTGGGAGCTTTTCTTTTCACAGCTTGTGACGAGAAAAAAGAGAAAGTTGAAACTGTTAATACCAAAAGTCGACAGCAACTTGTAATAGCTCAAGAGGGGGAGCCAAAAACTTTAGATGTGCATAGCGGAAATGATGGATTTTCACTTAGAATAAATAAGCAACTCTACTCTCGACTTGTAGAATCCGATGGTGATATGAAAATCCAACCAGGAGTTGCAGAATCTTGGACAAATTTAGATGATAGAACAACTCAATTCAAACTGAGAAAAGAAGTTAAATTTCATAACGGCGATATACTTAAAGCCGAAGATGTTAAATTTTCTTTTGAAAGAATGCAAAACTCACCAAGAATAAGTTTTGTTTTGCCACCAATTGAGAAGATTGAGATTGTTGATGATTATACGATAAATATAATAACTAAAACACCTTTTGGACCACTCCTTGCTCATCTGTCACATCCAGCTTTAGGGATTGTAAGTAAGAAAGTTCTTACGGAAAATGAGGAGCAATTTAAAAATCATCCAATTGGTACTGGACCATACAAATTTTCTGAATGGAAATCTGGTGATAGAGTTATCTTAGAAAGAAATGAAGATTATTTTATGGAATTACCTAAATTTAAAAATATAGTTTATAGAAATGTTGTCGAGGCAAACAGCAGAACTATTGGGCTTGAAACTGGAGAACTTGATATCGCACTTGGGATAAGCTCTGTAGATGAAAAAACTGTAGAAAATAACCCACATTTAACACTTCATAAAAAACCATCTATATCTTTTACATATATGGGATTCAACAATCAGAAGGCTCCTTTTAATGATATAAGAGTAAGAAAAGCTATTAACTATGCTGTTGATAAACAAGCTATAATCGATGTGGTTTTGGCTGGTGCTGGAAATATTGCAACATCTCCAATAGCACCCGGAGTTTTTGGTTTTACAGATAAGACAAAAGCTTATGAATATAATATTGAAAAAGCTAAAGAGCTATTAAAAGAAGCTGGATTAGAGGGTGGTTTTACTGCGTCTGTTTATACAATGGGTGGAGAAGCCGATAAGCAAACTGCCGAGATTATTCAATCAGATCTTAAAAAGATAGGTATAGACCTTAAAATTTTAGTAACTGAGAGTAGTGCTTACTGGGATCTTACAGCTAAGGGAGATCACGACATGTTTCTTGGTTCTTGGGGATGTGTAACTGGAGATGCTGATTATGGATTATACTCTATGTACCACTCTACGGCTAAAGGAGCACCTGGAAATAGAGATTTTTATGGCAATAATGAAGTTGATAGTCTTTTAGATCTTGCTAAAACAACGGTGGATCAAGAGAAAAGAAAAGAGCTTTATGAAGAGATTCAAAAGATAATTGTAAAAGATGCACCTGATCTTATGCTTTACAATAGAATACTAGCTGTAGGAACTCAAAAGGATATAGCTGGGTTTAATATCCACCCTGTTACTCTACATGATTTCTATCCAGTTCATATAAAAGAATAGCAAAAAAGAGAGTCATAAACCCCCAATTTTAAAGGGTTTGCTGACTCTCTTTTTTTTAGAACTCTAAAACTCCTAAACAACCTCATAAAACCATTGGTAACACTATGTTTTTTCGCCTTCGTATAATCGTTTTTTAGAATCTATAGGTCAAAATGTATGGGCATATACCTTGAAATTGATTATAGAGCCTCTCACGAGGTCAAATTTTCTAAACTTCGTAACGGTTCCATTTTTTTAAAGTTGTTTTTCCAGCTATACTATTAAAATATACCTTATATAGATTCCACTCCAAATCATGAAAATTATTTTTTAGCTGAGTAAATTTGTATCTGATATTCCACCATCTTGGAACATCATTCATTTTCCACCTATAAACTGCATAAGCTGCAACTATATTTGCATAAGTATCTGTTGACCAATCCTTTCTTAAATTCACATCATATTTTTTCTCAATTTTTTGAAAAGTTTTTTTGAAATTTTTGTCTAAACTCATTTTCCGAAAAGTTGCCGGTTCTATCTGAGTAATTCCCTTTGCAACAGAGCTTTTTATATCTGGATTACAATTTGATTCTATCATTATAGTTTTTTTCATTAATCTCATGACATCTATTTCAACAATCTCTTTCTTTGAATTAAAAATCAAGATTGGATCAGTTTTAGATTGGAATTTCTCTAATTCCGGGATAACGCAATCCCCAAAAACAAATGTTGTCATAATTAAAAAAATCATCAATATCTTCTTCATAATTCCCCCCTTAAAAAGTAATGGGTAAATTATACCACACTTTTCACAAAAAATGAAATTTCATAATTTTTTTTAATTTTATTGACCGGTAAGTCATTATATGTTATAATGTTTTTATAAAGACGGGGAGAGCCCCTTAAAGGAGAGATAATTATGAAAAAAATTTTTATGTTATTACTAACTCTACTTATAACTGCTACTTCTATGGCTGGAACTTATCATAGACCTATCTATAGACCACACAGACCAATTCACAGACCTATCTATAGACCAATTTATGTGAATAGACCTGTCTACTATCACGGACATCATCACCACAGTGGTAGAAACGATGCAGCTATCGCTGGACTTGTTGTCGGTGC
Source organism: Fusobacteriaceae bacterium (assembly GCA_051651945.1). Classification (GTDB taxonomy): domain Bacteria; phylum Fusobacteriota; class Fusobacteriia; order Fusobacteriales; family Fusobacteriaceae; genus JAGNZR01. The sequence continues at coordinate 3,516 of JBOFTG010000182.1, forward strand.
TGTTGCAATGGCAGGAATAGTGGCTATAGCTAACGCTAATAATAACAACAATAATTATCCAAGACCTTTACCAACTCCATATTATGGATATTAATTTTTTAACCTTGAAAATTTAGTTGTAAAGTTTTTGATTTTCAGTGTATACTATTTTGTAACAATATTTTACACCTATTTGCACAATACTATTTAAAAGGAGTGTATAATGATGAAAAAATTTTTAATTGCTACTTCTCTTTTAATCTCTGCTACAGCTTTTTCTGCAGAATTCAAAGCTGAAAAAGGTAGCATGCAATTTCCAGAGTTAAAGATTGAAAAAGTTGAGGACGCTACATATGTGGCACTTGCTAGTAAAAATGGAGAATCTTATGTTTTTGGACTTGCTAACGATGTTCTTTTAGCAGCTGAAAAAGGAAATGCCCAACTAGAGGTTATTGGTTTTTATGATCACATAACTCAAAAAAAATTAGATAAAGAACTCTATGATGTTTCAATAACAAAAGGAGCTTTAACTGTTAAACCAACTTACGAAGATTTTTCTATAATATTCACAAAACAGGAGACAGCAAAAATTCTAAAAACTATAAAGGGGGCTAAATAATATGAAAAACTTATTTATAATACTAGGACTATTAGCTTCTACTAACCTTTTTGCTGCTGATATTGTTAAAGGAGATAAAGCTGTACAAACTGATAAAATAGGTCTTATGACTCAAAAAGGAAATGCATTTTTTGCTCTTCAAACAAAATCTGGAGCAGTAGTTACTTTTGGACTTCCTAAAGCAGTTCTTATCAATACATTGAAAGATGGAAAATCTAGATTACAAATACCAGGAATCATAGCTAACGCTAATAAACCAGAAGAGAATGCTCTTCAATTTTACGATATTCAGTATGATAAAAAACAGGGTATTTTAGTTTTAGATTTTTCTGGAACAAAAGATTATATAGTTTTTAATAAATCAGAAGTATCAAAATTCGGAAAAATTTTAGAAAAGGGAGGGAAATAATATGAAAAAATTTATTCTAACTGCTTTACTTTTAGGAATATCATCTCTGTCATTTGCTGATTACTATAGACCTGTTTCACGTCCGGTTGTTAGACGTGAGATAGCAAAAGCTCATATCCGTCAAGAGATTAGAAAAGATATTAGAAGAGATATTAGAGATGAATACAGAAGAGACCAGAGAGAAAAAGCTATTATTGGAGCTGTTGTTGGTGTTGTTGCTGTAGCTGGAATTGCTGCTGCTAACAACAATAATAACCATAATAATAATTATGATAACAATTATTACTCTCCTGTTCCACAACCTTATTACGGATACTAATAAACATAAAAAAATAGCTGCAATTGCAGCTATTTTTTTATTGTTCTTATTTCTAATCTCTTGTAAAGTAAAGTTGCAGGTGCTTCTATAAGTCTTGTTTTTATAAATTCGTTAGTTGGATTTTCAAAATAACCTGTAGCTATTAGTGTTGCAAACCCATGGACATATATCCACGAATCTAAAAACAGTTCCACTTTCTCTTCCTCACTCATCTCCAAAAATCTTTCGTCTTTTTCCATCTGTTTTTTTACCAAATCTCTAAACTCTCTTATAAGATCTCTGTATGAAATATCTTTCAAAAAAATATTTCTAAAAAGTTGTTTTTCCTCTCTCGCAAAATAGCAGATTCCTAGTCCAACATTTAGAAATTCAAATTCAGTTTCTTCATTATCCAGGTACTCTAAAAATCTTTCTTTCGCTCTATCTATGAGCTCTTCTTTCAAAACATCCATTGATTCATAATAACTATATATAGGAGCAGGAGAAGCATTCAATGCTTTAGCTAGACTTCTAGCCGTGATCTCCTCTAACCCATATTTTTCAAACATCTCATATGCTTTGTTATGAATCTGTTTCTTTTTAAATATAGCTTTTTTAGGCATTTCCCACCTCTTTGTTTTTTTTATAAAATTTTAGGTATACACGTTTAAGTATATACCTAATTAATTTTT
>JBOFTG010000183.1:0-4215 GCA_051651945.1 Fusobacteriaceae bacterium
CCAGTTGGAAGGACTAAGATAATGGTAGCAATCGAAAGTCCTTTAGGAGCACTTAACGCTCTTGAGATAGCAAGATCATCTTCAAGACTTGTAGGAATGGCAATCGGAGGAGAGGATTATGTTACTAACCTTAAGACAAACAGATCTGCTAGTGGAATAGAGATGCTTATGGGTAGAAGTATGATAGTAATGGCTGCACGTGCTGCTGGAATATCTGCTATGGATTCTGTTTACTCAGATGTAAACAATGATGAAGGATTTGTAGCTGAAGCTGAAATGATAAGACAGATGGGATTCGATGGAAAATCATTAATCCACCCAAGACAGATAGAGCTTCTTCACAATGTATACACTCCAACAGAAAAAGATATCAAAAAATCTATGAAGATTGTATCTGCTACTGCGGAAGCTATAGCTGAAGGAAGAGGAGTATTTACTGTAGATGGTAAGATGGTAGATAAACCTATTATAGAGAGAGCAGAGCATGTATTAAGACTTGCTAAAGCCGCTGGAATCAAACTGGACGAGGTGAAATAATGGAAAACAAAAGAGTAACAGATGAGATGTTAAAAAATATAAAAGGATATGAGGAGAGAGTTGCTTACAAAGCACCTTTTGCTCTTCAGCCAGAAGGTAAGAAGATAGATGCAGAAAATATTAAAGATCAAGTTGTAAGAGATAAGAGAGTTGCCTCTCTTGAGGAAGCTATAAAATTATCTGGACTTAAAGATGGAATGACAATCTCTTTCCACCACCATTTCAGAAATGGAGATAAAGTTCTTCCTATGGTAATGGATCTTATCACGAAAATGGGATTCAAAAACCTTAGAGTTGCAGCAAGTTCATTTACTCAAGCACATGAGTGTATGGTTGAGCATATCAAAAGTGGAGTAGTTAACAGAATAGAATCAAGTGGACTGAGAGGAAAGCTTGCAGAAGCTGTTTCAAATGGAGTTCTTGAATATCCAGCTGTTATCAGATCACATGGTGGAAGAGCAAGAGCTGTTGTTGAGGGAGATCTAAAGATAGATGTTGCATTCTTAGGAGCATCATCATCAGATTGTATGGGAAATTCAAACGGAGTTGTTGGAAAATCAATATGTGGATCATTAGGATATGCAAAAGTTGATGCAGCTCACGCTGAAAAAGTTATAATAATAACTGATTCAATTGTTTCTTACCCTAACCATCCAATCAGTATTCCACAAACAGATGTAGATTATGTTGTAGTGGTTGACGAAATAGGAGATTCTAACGGAATAATGTCAGGAGCAACTCGTTTCACATCTAATCCTAAAGAGCTTCTAATAGCTAAAAAAGTTCAAGAAGCTATGGTTGCATCTGGTCTTTTTCAGGATGGATTCTCTATGCAAACAGGAAGTGGAGGAGCAGCTCTTGCAGTTACAAGATTTATAAGAGAGGAGCTTATCAAAAGAGAGATAAAGTGTAGTTATGCTCTTGGAGGAATAACAAAAGCTTTCGTTGATCTTTTAGAAGAGGGATTAGTTGGAAAACTTTTCGATACTCAGAGTTTTGACTTAGGAGCAGCTGTTTCAGTTGGTAAAAATGAGAGACATGAAGAGATAAGTGCTGATTTCTATGCTAACCCGTTCAACGGAGCTCCAGCAGTTAGCAACTTAGACTTTGTTATACTAAGTGCTCTTGAGATAGATAGAGATTTTAATGTAAATGTAATTTCTGGATCTAACGGAGTTATAAGAGAAGCAGCGGGTGGTCACCCTGATACAGCAGCTTCTGCTAAGATGTCAATAATAGTTGCACCACTTGTTAGAGGAAGACTTGCTACTATAATAGATAAAGTTACAACAATAGTAACTCCAGGAAGTACGGTTGATGTTGTTGTTACAGATATGGGTATCACAGTAAACCCTAGAAGACAGGATTTAAAAGAGAAGTTTATAGCAGCAGGACTTAAACTTATTGAGATGGACGATCTTGTAGCAGCGGCAAAATTCATAACTGGAGAGCCTAAAGCTATCGAGTTTACAGATGAAGTTGTTGCAATTGTAGAATACAGAGATGGATCAATCATCGATGTAATCAAAAAGATAAAAAAATAATTTTTTGAGCTGTCAGAGAACTGACGGCTCTTTTTTTTGTAGAAAAATTGTTCTAAATATGATATAAAATGTAGGGGTCAAAAAAATTAAAAGATGGAGGAAAAGATGGAAAACATAGAAAAAAAAGATCTGATAAAAGTTGTAAAAAAAGAGATAGCACGAAAAATTGTAGGACAAGAAGATATGGTGGATAAGATTTTAATAGCTCTTCTCACTGGAAATCATATACTTCTTGAAGGTTTACCTGGACTTGCAAAATCTCTGACTGTAAATAGTGTGGCTGAAACTTTAGGACTAAAATTTTCTAGAATACAGTTTACACCAGATCTGCTGCCAAGTGATATAATAGGAACAGAGATCTATAACGAAAAGACAGGAGAGTTTCATATAAAAAAAGGTCCAATATTTGCAAATGTGATATTAGCAGACGAAATAAATCGTGCTCCGGCAAAAGTTCAATCGGCACTCCTAGAGGCTATGCAGGAGAAACAAGTGACCAAAGCCAATGAAACATATAGATTAGAGCAACCCTTTATAGTTCTTGCAACACAAAATCCGATTGATCAAGATGGAACCTACTCGCTACCAGAAGCACAGCAAGATAGATTTATTATGAAAGTAAAAGTTGAGTATCCAACAAGAGAGGAAGAAAAAAAGATAATGGATATCTTGACAGGAAGTGAGATATTTGAAGATATAAAGATAAAAAAAATTCTTACTAGCGAGATGATAGATAGTATGAAAAAAGAGGTAAGAGCTGTTCATATAGACGAGAGGCTAAAAGATTATATTTTGGAACTGGTATTTAAAACTAGAGAGAGCTCGGATAAAATATCTTTTGGAGCATCTCCAAGAGCTTCAATAGGTTTAGTTCAAGCTGTTAAAGCGAATGCATATATAAGTGGAAGAGAGTTTGTTTTGCCAGAAGATATAAAAAGAGTTGTATATGATGTTTTTAGACACAGAGTGGGAACAACTTATGAGGCAGAAGCTGAAAATATCGGTGTAGAAGAGATAATAGCTGATATTATTCAAAAAATAGAGCTTCCTTAGGAGAGAAGATGACAAAAGAAGAAATTATAAAGAGGGTAAGAACAATAGAGATCCAATCAGACCTTCTTGCAAATGAGGTTTTTGTGGGAAGTTACCATTCATGCTTTAAGGGAAATGGTCTTGAATTTTCAGATATAAGAAGATATGCTCCTGGAGATGATGTGAAAAAAATAGATTGGAAAGTAACAGCAAAACAGGGGAGAGCATATATAAAAGAGTTTGTGGAAGAGAGAGAGTTGCCAATTTTTCTTTTGATAGATGTATCGGGGTCAAATTCTTTTGGAAAAAACCGTGAAAAATTAGCCGAGATAGTTGGAACACTTGCCTTTACAGCCAATAAAAATAGTGATAAGGTGGGAGCGATTTTATTTAGTGATAGAGTAGAAAAATTTATTCCTTTGAAAAAAGGTAAAAAACATTCTCTTGCAATATTGGAATCGGTTTTAGAGATGGAAACATCAGGAAAAAAAACAGATATAAATCAAGTTCTAAATTTTTTTAATAAAGTTAGTAAGAGAAAAGGAATAGTATTTTTGATATCAGATTTTTTAGATTCTGGATATGAGAAAGCTTTAAAGATTACCACCATGAAAAACGATCTGGTTCAAGTAAAAATAGGTAATAGAAAAATTGAAAATCTTCCGAAAGGAATATTTAGTATCGTGGATTCTGAAACTGGTGAAGAGATGGTTGTAGAAAGTAACGGTGAGAAAGATACATCCTCAAATAAAAGTAGTTTTAATGGAGTAGAGATAGATGTAGATGATGACTATATCAAAGCTTTCCTTAAATTTTTCAAAGGAAGGAACAAAAGATGGTAAAAGAGATATATTTTGGAGAGAAATTTGAAATAAGAAGTCAAAATTTAGAGAGTGAAAATTTAAAAGATATCTTAAAAGATTTTTATATTGAAAAATTGAGTGAAGAGAGTGGAAGTTTAGAAAAAACAGTGGAGTTAAGAAGTCTAACTAAAGATATTAAAAAAATTAATCTAGGAGAAAAAATCTATGAGATTAATACTCTTACCCATTTAAAAGATGGGGAGAGTGAGATCTATAGTAAACTTCAAAATTCACGGGGA
>JBOFTG010000184.1:0-7961 GCA_051651945.1 Fusobacteriaceae bacterium
AATAGAGATTATTGAAAATGAGTATATAGATATTATAGAGAAATTTTTTGAAGCTTTGGAACTTGCTCAAAGTAGTGAAAATCTTTATGGAAAAGATGGATTTAAAAATGTTTTTTCTGAAGATCTCTCTAAAAACATATTCAATCTTATTCTTAAATATATGAATAATATAGAGATTAAATCTTTAGAAAGAGAGAATGATATTTCGGTAGGGGTTGTGAAATCTTTAAACCTTGCAAAAGAGAGAAGAGAGAGAAAGATATATTTTGTAGATTTAAATGCTGAAAATCTTCCGGGAAAATCTATGAGTGATCTTTTCTTTACTGAGGAGCAGAAAAAAAATCTAGGAATAATGACAGTTGAAGATGAGAAAACTATTAAAAGATACAGATTTTTCCAATCAATTTTCACATGTAGAGAAGCATACCTACTCTGTTCTAAAAATTCAAAAAGATCGCCATTTATAGAGGAACTGATAATACACTATAATCTAAAATTTCAGAATAGAGAAAACAAAGAAAAAATTAGTCGTGAGATAATGAAAAATTCTTTTTCTGGAGTTGAACTATATGATGGAAATCTGCTAGAAGATATGGAGCTTCCAAAAGAGATTGAAGATTATAGTGAGGGGATACATATAGGAGCATACTCATACAACAATTTAGAAGGATGTACTTATAGGTTTTATCTTGAGAACTTGCTCTCTTTAAATCCTGTGAGTGAATCTTACGAGCGAAATATGAGTAGTAAATTTTTAGGAATATTTGTACATGACACTTTAGAAAAGATAGCTAGAAGGAAATATATAGATATCAAGGAGCGTGGAGATTTCTCTATGAGTCATGATTTTATCCGTGAAAATCTACTTTCTAATTTTCGTGAGAATAGATACAAGATACCTCTTCATCTAGATAGTTATTTTAAGGAGATTTTAATAGAAAATATAGTTGTTAATATATCTGAATTTTATAGATTGTTAGAACTTAAATATTCAGATGTCAAAATTGATAGATTTCAAAAAGAAAAAAGTGGAACAGATAGAAAACCATTTTTCTCAGGAGCGATAGATGTATATCTCTCTGGAAGGGTTGATCTTCTAATTGAGAGTGGAATTGGAAATTGCATAATAGATTACAAAACAGGAAAGAAAAATGACAGACAACTTGATTTTTATGCTATCATGTTATATGGAAGTCAAGAAAAAGCTGAAAAAGGTATATTCAATGTAATCAGCGGAAAGACAGAGTGGTATGATGAAGAAAAGCGAGTTCTTACAACAGATGAAATGAGAGATACAGTTAAAAATTTCCTAATTGATAAAACTTATCAGTTGGCAGAAAAAAAATCTGTCTGTACATACTGCTCATACATAAATATCTGTAGAAGGGAGTTGAAAAAATAGTGAAAACGGTTTTGAAAGCCAGTGCTGGAACAGGTAAGACATATAGATTGTCACTAGAATATATAGGTGCTCTTTTAAGGGGAGAGTCATATAAAAATATCTTAGTTATGACTTTTACTAAAAAGGCTACCTTGGAGATAGAAGAGAGAGTAGTAGAATTTTTAAGAATGCTTTCAGGAAGAGTTGAAAATGAGGATGAGATAAAAGAGAAAAAATCTATACTCATCTCTCTTGAAAAACTTTACCCCGAAGCTGATCTTAAGGAGGATATTTTTAAAAATATTTATGAAGAGATATGTCGAAATCGTGATCGTCTAAGAATTTATACTATAGATGGATTTATCAACAGAATATTTCGAAGTGTAATAGCTCCATATATGGGGATAGAAAATTACTCTCTTATCGATAGTGATGAAGAGATTGAGATTACAGGAAGACTTCTTGAAAAAATTTTTGGAGATAAAAATTCTTTTAAAATTTTCAAAAGTTTTTTGGGTAACAATATGGAGAAAAACTTAGATAGCTATCTTACACTTTTACAAAGCTTGTTGCAAGAACGATGGCGTTATATATTGGTAAAAGAGAGATATCCAGAAGTTATTCCACAAAAAGAGAGTATTCCATATCCCAGTGACACATATACTCCTGTGGAGATGGCTGATTTTATAGTATGGAACATGAACCAGATAGCACTTATTAAAAATAAACCACTAGAAGATCTATTCTCTAAGGATTTAGCAGAATATGGAAAATTAAAGACAATTGAAAATAAAACTTCATATTTTGAGAAAAATCAAGATCTATTTATAGCCAAAAATCTTTGGAACGGTGTAAAAACTAGAGGGAAAGATTGTGAAAATATTCTTTCTGATATGAAAGAGAAGTGTGAGAATCTTCGTGAAAAAATTAGAATAGATATATACAACAGTAGAATAATAAAATATGAGCGTGAAGTCTTAGGATTTATAGAGGAACTTTATAAAAATTATGATGAGATAAAGATTCGTGAGGGTAAACTTACGTTTAGTGATATCTCAACATATACATATATGAATTATAGAGATGAGAAGTTAGGACTTGTAAAAGATGAGAAAGTTACAGATTATTTTCAAGAACTTTTTGATGGTGAGATAAAAACTCTCTTTATAGATGAGTTTCAAGATACCAGTATCTTGCAATGGAAACTTTTGAAATCTATAAGTAGAAGTGCAAAAAGAGTTTTCTGTGTTGGAGATGAGAAGCAGAGTTTGTATAGTTGGCGTGGTGGAGAAAAAGAACTTTTTGAAAAACTTCCAACAATACTTCCGGCAACTGAGGATAATCTGGACACGAGTTACCGTAGTAGAAAAAATATAGTAAACTTCACTAATGGTTTATTCCATAAGATATCTAAAATCTATTCAGATGAAAATGAGGGCGAATGGAAGTTTATCCCTGTTAACTATGTGAAAGAGGACGAGTCATATATTGAGATAATCTATTCTGAAGAGGAAGAGGGTAGAGATCATCTTGATAGAATATGTGAGACGCTTCAACAAAAAATGGATGGAGAATATAAAGGAGTAGCAGTTATTGCACGTACAGGTAAAGAGTTGGTAGAGATGGGAAATAGGTTGTCTAATCTGCATATTCCATTTACATTGAGATCGAATAAAAATATCTTTCAGCATAGAGTGAACAGAGGGATATTTAAATTTTTAAAATATCTATCATACAGAGATTATTTTTCACTTATGGAATTTTTACGTGACGATACATTGGGGATATCTAATAATGATTTGAAAATTCTATTGAAGAGAGAGATATATATATCGAGATATCTTTTAGATGGAGAGGTGTTAGAGGATATATCCCAAGAGTTAAAGAAAATTTTAGAAACAGTAAGAGAAATTATGAAAAAATATGATAAATATGAAGGTGAAAGCAGAGAGATAATACCAGATATTTTCAAAAGTTTCTCTCCACTTCAAAAGTTTGGAAGTAGCAGTGATATAGAAAACTATTATGGTTTTATGGAGTTATGTAGAGGTTTTAAAAGAGTTGGAGATTTTGTTAAAACAGCCCAGAATAATCCTAACAGTACACGTTTTTCTCAGATAAGTGTGGATGATGAAAATGCGGTAACTCTTATAACAATCCATGGTTCAAAAGGTTTAGAATACCAAACAGTATTTTTTATACACAATTCAAAAACCGATAGAGGGGATAGAGGATTGGATTTTCAGATTAAGTTGGATGATAACTATGAGAAGCTTGAAAACTTTATTTTACTAAATGATAAAAGTCGTGCAATAATTCTTGGGGATACTGGAAAATCTTTTTCAGAATACCAATTTTTATACTCGTTGCCCTACAAAAAATTGCAAGAGAAGATAAATACATGGTATGTTGGGCTAACAAGAGCGAAGTGTAATCTGTTTATAGTGGTTGGAACTTCTAAAAGTGAAGATTATCTAGTTCAAGCTTTAAAAAGTATGCCGACAATTACAGGTGAGTTTCAAAATAACATGAGAGTTGAAAAGGTTGATGAGAATATCAGAGGTTCAGAGATAATTTTAGATTTTAATCTTCATTCTTTTTCAGAAGAGGCGATAGAGAAAAATATTGATGAGCAGAGAGAGTTTTTGAAAACATCACATAATCGTCAACATAGAAAACTTTTAGGAACAGCACTTCACTATTATTTAGAGAATATAAAATATCTAAATTCTATTGAGATAGAGTGGAGCAGAAAACAGACACTCTCAAAATATGGTGGAGAGTTAGGTGTTGCTAATCTAAAAAGAGCTTTGGAAAGTGATGAACTTCAAAGTTCTTTAGAAAAGAATAGTGATATATTCTCAGAAAAATGGGATTATATCCACTCTGAGTTCAGTATAAAGTTGGAAGAGAGAGAAAAAAGAATAGATAGAATGATGATAAAAAATCCAGATGGAGATAATTTGGGAGAGATACTTATAGTGGATTATAAAACAGGGGTATGGGATGATATTCAATTGAAAGAGTATGAGAAAGCAGTAGAAAATCTTTTGATTGCTGATAATCTACAAAATTCTTATCATGTTCACTCAAGGTTTATGAGTATAGATTTGCCGAAGATGGATATGGGAGATGATGAAATTGAATTTTAAAAAAAAGTATATAAATAGATATCTTGTAATAGTGCTAACTATAATGGCAACAATATTTTTTCTCTCTCACAGTTCTGGAGAGGTTTCTACAAAGCATAGTAGATTTGTAATGGTTATATTGAGTTATCTACCTATTAATATAGATATAGATGGCGAACATATGGGGATGATAAGTTTAATAGTTAGAAAAACAGCTCATATGACAGAATATTTTCTACTGACACTTAGTATTTATAGATATCTTTTATCTATAGAAAAAGAGAGAATATATATATATTCGGGTTTGATTGCATTTTTATATGCATGTTCTGATGAATTTCATCAGACATTTATCCCGGGAAGAGCTGGGATGTTTAGAGATGTGTTAGTTGATTCGGTTGGTATATTTGTTGCTCTTCTAGGGGCATACTTAATAAAAAAATATTTAAAGTCACAAGAAAGATAAAATCAAAAAATCCAGTATATATCTTTAAGATTAAAAAAATGGAGGTATAACTATGTTTAAAGGATTTAAAGATTTTATAGCTAAAGGAAATGTTTTTGATATGGCAATAGGAATAATTATAGGAGCGGCTTTTTCTAAGATAGTAGCATCTTTTGTAGCAGATATTCTAGCACCATTCTTAAGCATCGTAACAGGTGGAATAAATTTTAAAAATTTAGTTTATATTCTTAAACCAGCTGTTGGAGATGTTCCGGCTCTTACTGTAAATTATGGGAATTTTTTACAAACAGGAATAGATTTTTTAGTGATAGCTATCTCTGTATATATGTTTATAAAATTTATAGAATCAGTAAAAAAGAGAGCTATAGCTGAGAAAGAGAAGATAGAAGAGGTGAAAGAGGATCCTAAAGAGGTTAAGATCTTAGAAGAGATAAGAGACCTGTTAAAAAAATAGAGAAGGAGTTTTTATGTACAATTTTAAAGAGAAGAAAAGTCATACAGTAAGGAATATATTGTTATCTCTTATTATGATTTTAATGATAATAGGTGGAGGTATATACTATCTTAAACCTGAAATTTTGCAAAAGATAATCAGTGGAGATATCTCAGTTTCAAAAATAAATTTAGATAGTAAAAATATAAAAGAGCAAAAAATAGTTAAATCACTATACGAGAATGAGTATAAGGACCAGAAATTTGCAGATGTAAAAGATAGAAAAAATACTAATATAGAATTGAAATTAGATATATATCGTCCTAAAAATTTTAAGGGAGATACTCCAGTTGTTATATATATACCTGGTAAAAATTGGCTTTTGGAAAAAAATAATTTAGAATCGAATGAAATTTTTAAAAAGATAAAAGAGTTAAATGAAAAAGGGATAACAATAGCTGTGCCAGAGTATCGTGATGCACTTCAATCTCCTTTTCCAGCTCAAATCCATGATGTGAAAGCTGCTGTTAGATATCTTAAAGGCAATAGTGATAAATATGGCCTATTAAAAGATTCTTTTGCTGTTATTGGAGAAGATACTGGCGGAACCCTTGCTCTTATGCTGGGAAGCACCGAAGATAGAAAAGGTTTTGCAGGAGAGGTAGGAGAAAACAGAGATCAAAATAGTATAGTGAGAGCGACAGTAGCTCTTGGAGCTGTGACAGATCTTATGAATCTTTCTCCGGATATGAATAGTAAAACTTTATCTCGTGATGAAGCTATTAAAAAATTTGATTCTCACGAATCTATGAGTGCCAATCTTGTGGATTTTATAGGAACTCCAGATCAAGGAATGAAGCTGATAAGAAAATTAAGAAAAGATAGAAATATAAAATCTCCATACTGGGAAAAAGTTATTCTCACTGAGATGGCAAGCCCTATGTATTATATAAATGAGAAGAGCTCACCGGCTCTTGTTATTCATGGAGTAATGAATAGTGATGTTCCTCTGAGACAGAGTTTAAAATTTGTAGAAAATCTTATGAAAAATGGGATAGAAAATATCTATCTAAGTAACTCTAAAGGTGGAGCTGGATATCAAGGTGAAGAGATATCTGATTTTATAAATCTATGGTTAATTAAAAAACTTGAAAATTAAAAAATATCAGAAGAGATTCTTAAATTCTTAGAATCTCTTTTTTATTGTTTTTTAAAAGAATAAAATGTTTTATAAAAGTTTTTAATGTTTACTATTGAAATAAAAATAACTTAATGGTAAAATGTTTTTATACAGAAATTTTTATAAAAGGAGAGGAAATATGGATAAGAAATTTACAGGTTTTGGAACAGGGGCAGTACATGCAGGAGCTGAAAAAAATCCGTTCGGATGTTTAACAACTCCAATTTATCAGACATCAACTTTTGTTTTTGATAGTGCAGAGCAGGGAGGAAGAAGATTTGCTCTTGAAGAACCGGGACATATCTACTCTAGACTGGGAAATCCAACTTTAGATGTAGTTGAGAGAAAATTAGCAACCCTTGAAAAAGCCGAGGCAGCAGTTGCATTTGCATCTGGAATAGGTGGAATAGCTGCTGTATTTTGGACTTTTTTAAAGTCTGGAGATCATGTTGTAGCAGATAAAACTCTTTATGGTTGCACTTATGCACTTATGTGCCATGGACTTACAAAGTTTGGAGTTACAGTAGATTTTGTAGATATGTGTGATTTAGATGCAGTTAGAGGAGCTATAAAAGAGAATACAGCGATGCTATATTTTGAAACTCCAGCAAATCCAAATTTAAAAATTGTGGATATAGCAGAAATAGCAAAAATTGCTGATGGAAAGATGAAAGTTGTTGTAGATAATACTTTTGCTACTCCATACCTAACTAATCCAATCTCTTTTGGAGCTGATATAGTTGTTCATTCGGCAACTAAGTATCTAAATGGACACGGGGATGTGATTGCAGGTTTTGTAGTTGGTAGCATGCAAGATATGTTGAAAGTTAGATTAGAGGGAATTAAAGATTTTACTGGAGCAGTATTGGGAGCTTTTGAAGGATTCCTTGTGACAAGAGGTCTTAAAACTTTAGAGATTAGAATGGAGAGACATTGCGATAATGCTATGGAAATTGCAAAGTTTCTAAAAACACATCCAAATGTTGAAGCTGTTTACTATCCAGGACTAGCTGATCATATCGGTCATGATATAGCAAAAAAACAGATGAGAAAATTTGGTGGAATGATAGCATTTGAAGTAAAAGGTGGAGTTGAAGCTGGAAAGAAACTTTTGAATAGCTTAGAATTATGTACTCTTGCTGTAAGTCTTGGAGATTGTGAAACACTTATCCAACATCCTGCATCGATGACTCATTCACCATATAGCCGTGAAGAGAGAATGGAAGCTGGAATTACAGATGGTCTAATTAGACTCTCTGTTGGAATTGAAAATGTATCAGATATTATAACTGACCTTAAGACAGGTTTAGATAATTTATAAAAAATAAGAAACCATCTCTGGAAAATATCTAGAGATGGTTTTGTTTGTT
>JBOFTG010000185.1:0-5930 GCA_051651945.1 Fusobacteriaceae bacterium
TACAGAACTTGCTCTTATAAATTTTGCTCATAAGTATGAAGTTGACACAGAGGAATATAGAAAATATTTCCCAAGAGTTGCAGAGCTTCCATTTGATTCTGATAGGAAAATAATGAGTACTTTAAATGAGATAGATGGCAGTTTTATAATGTTTTCAAAAGGAGCACCAGATGTTGTCCTATCTAGATGTAGATATTATATTAAAGACAATATAGAGACGATAATGGATTTTGAGACAAGAGAATTATATAGGGAGAAAAATGAAGAGTTCTCCTCTAATGCTTTGAGAGTCTTGGCTCTTTGTTATAAAAAAATTGATGGAAAAAAAATAACTTTAGAAGATGAGAATGATATGATTTTTTTAGGGTTGATAGCTATGATAGATCCTCCAAGAGATGAAGTCTACGAAGCGATAAAAGAAGCTAAATTAGCAGGTATCAGATCTATAATGATAACGGGAGATCATAAGACAACAGCCTCTGCAATAGCGAGAGAAATAGGTCTTATGGAGATAGGAGAAAAAGCAGTTACTGGCCAAGAGTTAGATGGCATGAGTGATGATGATTTGGATAAACAATTGGAAGAAATTTCAGTTTATGCAAGAGTATCACCAGAGAATAAAATAAGAATCGTAAAAGCTTGGCAAAGAAAAAATAAAGTAGTTGCTATGACAGGGGATGGTGTTAATGATGCACCAGCACTTAAGCAAGCAGATATAGGTATAGCTATGGGAAGTGGTACAGATGTTGCAAAAGATTCAGCAGCTATGATACTTACTGATGATAATTTTGCAACTATTGTTCATGCTGTAGAGATAGGAAGAACAGTTTATACAAATATAAAAAAATCAATAGTCTATCTTTTCACTGGAAATTTAGGAGCGATACTTGCTATAATTTTTGCTCTTTTTGCAGGATGGGAAGCACCATTTACAGCACTGCAACTTCTTTTTGTAAATTTAATAAATGACTCTCTTCCCGCGATAGCTTTGGGATTAGAAGGGTCAGACAAGAAAATAATGGATTATCCTCCAAGAGAACTTAAAGAATCATTGTTTACGAAGGAAAATTATAGAACTATATTTTTTAGGGGATGTATAATAGCCACAGTAACTATAATAGCTCAATATATAGGAGGAACAAAACAACTTCTTGGAATATCGATGGCATTTACAACACTTGTATTCGCTAGAACACTACAGACATTACCAGCTAGAAGTAATGAAAAAACAGTAAGGCAGTTGGGATTGGGAACAAATAGATATGTGCTTATGGCAATATCTTTCTGTTTTATTCTGTATTCTATAGTTCAAATTCCAATATTTAGAAAATATTTTTTTATTGCAGAAAATTTTACAGTAAGAGAACTCATAATCTGTCTGATCTTAGGAATTACTTCGACAATTGTAATGGAAATTAGAAAAAAATTATATTGACAAAAGAAAACAAAAACTGTACAATATATACACTTGACTTAAAGGTCAATAAATGGGAGGGATAATTAAATGAAAAAAATAATAATGGCAGTATTACTAGGAATGAGCATAAATGCTATGGCAGGAGTTGTTGAATTAAACGGAAAAAAAACAATGACAACTATAAAAGCATCTGAGAGAGATAACCACATAAAATTTGCTTCTAAAATACCTAATCTAACTATGAGAGTAGGAAAAATTACTCTTTTAAAAGCTATGACTAGAGTAGGAAAGACTCAAAGTATAATAGAGATAGAGAGAAACGGAATATTAGCTGAAATGGATAGAAAAGTTCCAGCGACATTAGATAGAGTAGGAGATGGACTTTGGATAAGAACAGCTAATGCGATGATGTTTATATCTGAAAGAGAATTAGATAAAGTAAAAAAGTAAAAAAAGTAAGAGGCAGATTAAAATCTGTCTCTTTTTTTTTGCTTTAAAATAGCGAGTGGTTTTATAGGGGTGACATAGGTTACTCCGGGATTCATATCCAATCTATATTTAAGATTGTCTTTGTTTCTTGAAAAATATTCACGAATTTTACCAGAGATAACAGAATTGCGGTCTAAGACACCAGCACCATATCCATGTATAATACAAATTTCACCTTTAAAGCCTTGTTTACAGAGTTTGTTATATCTTTCAATAAAAATTTTAAGTGCAGTATCGAAATTCATATGATGCAAATCAATTTCAATCATAAATTACCTTCCTGTGTTCTTATATGGTTATAATTGTACATTAAAAAAGTAAAAAAAGAAAGTATAAATAACTATTTTTTTCAAAAGAGATGTGGTATTATAAATTAATCTTCAACTAAAATAGGGGTGAAAAATATGTTTGAAATTTTAAGTAAGAAATGGCTATCAGAAAAAATATGTATGATGGATATTAAAGCGGATGATCTTTCAAAAAATGCTAAACCAGGACATTTTGTGATAGTGAAAGCATTTAAAAAGAGCGAGAGAATACCTCTCACAATCTGTGATTATAATAGAGATAAAAAAAGTATATCTCTTGTATTTCAAGTTTTAGGGAAGAGTACACTTGAGATGTCGGTTATGGAGATGGGGGATAGATTTGAAGATGTAGTTGGTCCTCTGGGTCAGCATAGTGAACTTTTAGATGAAAATATAGATGAATTAAAAAAGAAGAGACACCTTTTTATAGGAGGAGGAGTAGGGATAGCTCCAATATATCCACAATTAAAATGGATGTCAGAGAATAAAATGGATTTTGATGTTATTTTAGGAGCTAGAGACTCATCACTTCTTATATTGGAAGAAGAAATAAAAAAATTAACAAAAAATGTATATGTATGTACTGATGATGGTTCGAAAGGATTAAAGGGAAATGTAGTTGCTTTAATGGATGAGCTTATAGAAAAAAAGAGATATAACTATGATCATATTATAAGTATTGGTCCATTAGTTATGATGAAGTTTAGTAGTGCCAAAGCAAAAGAATATGGAATAAAGACTACAGTTAGTTTGAATCCTCTTATGATAGATGGAACTGGAATGTGTGGAGCTTGCAGAGTTACTATAGGTGAAAAAATAAAATTTGCATGTGTTGATGGACCTGAATTTGATGGTGCTTTAGTAAATTTTGATGAAGCGATAAAAAGACAAAACATGTATAAAACAGAAGAGGGAAGAGATTTCTTAGAAGCTTTAGATGGTGAAACTGCACACCATCCAGATTGTAACTGTTCTAAAGAAGATGAAGATCTAGAATTTAATAGATGGAAAGCAGTTCCAGTAAAAGAGCTCTCTCCTGAGATAAGGAGAGGAAATTTTGAAGAGGTAAACCTAGGATATGATTTATCAGAAGCCAAGTTAGAGGCTAGTAGATGTCTAGATTGTAAAAATGCTAAATGTATAGAGGGATGTCCTGTGAAAATAGACATACCTGGTTTTATAAGAGAGATAAAAGCTGGAGATCTAAAAGCATCAGCTGAAATACTCTCAAAATATACAGCACTTCCAGCAGTTTGTGGAAGAGTGTGTCCTCAAGAAAGTCAATGTGAACAGAAAGGTGTTGTGGGAATAAGAGGAGAATCTGTAAAAATAGGAAGATTGGAAAGGTTTATAGGGGATATAATGCTAGAGAATCCGGTGACTCCTAAAAAAGTAGAGAAGAAAAAAGAGAAAATAGCAGTTGTTGGAAGCGGACCGGCAGGTCTTACAGCAGCAGGAGAACTTGCAAAAATTGGATATAGTGTGACTGTATATGAAGCACTTCATGAATTAGGAGGAGTTTTGACTTATGGAATTCCAGAATTTAGACTTCCAAAAGAAAAAGTTGTTCAAAGAGAGATAGAAAACATAAAAAATATGGGAGTAAAATTCGTAACAAATTATGTTATAGGAAAGACTGCAACTATTGAGGAACTTTTAGAAGAAAAAGGTTACTCAGCAGTTTTTATAGGTAGTGGAGCTGGTCTTCCAAGATTTATGAACATACCTGGTGAAAACTTAAATGGAGTTGTCTCTGCTAATGAATTTCTAACAAGAGTTAATTTAATGAGAGCTCATGAGGAAAAATATGATACTCCTGTAAATTTAGGAAAGAAAACGGTTATAGTAGGTGGAGGAAATGTTGCAATGGATGCAGCGAGAACAGCTATTAGATTAGGAATAGATACAAAAATAATTTATAGAAGAAGAGAGCAAGATTTACCAGCAAGATTAGAGGAAGTGCACCATGCAAAAGAGGAAGGGGTAGATTTTATATTTCAAACTCTTCCAATCGAGATAGTTGCAGATGAATTTAGTCGTGTAAGTGGAATAAAATGTATAAAAACATCTGTTTATGATACAGGTTTAAAAGGTAGAAGTGAGATGGTAGAACTTCCGAATACAGACTTTTTTAGAGGAGTAGACTCTGTAATAATGTCTCTAGGAACATCTTCAAATCCAATAATAGTTGATAATTCAGGATTAGAGACAACATCAAGAAATTATATAAAAGTTCAGGGTGATACTACAAAAACCTCTAAAGAGGGTGTTTTTGCAGGTGGAGACATAGTTATAGGAGCTGCAACAGTTATTTTAGCTATGGAAGCCGGAAAAAAAGCTGCTAAAGAGATTGATGAATATATAAAAGATAAAAATATAAATAAAAATTAAAGAGGAAAAAGATAAGAATAAAAGTATATTTTTTACAGAGATAATAGTTCTTCGGGAGGAAGATTATGAAATGTAAAAAAATATTTAGCTTAATACTTTTTCTAACTGTGTTTATTTTTTCGGAGTCAACCACAATAGAAAAAGAGTTGAAATATAAAAAATATACTCTTGCAGATAAATACAGTGTGACTTTAGGAAAAAAGAAAGTCACAAGAGAGTATCAATGGGAGAAGAAAAAAGAAGAGATAAGAAAACTTGAAGATTATATGACAAAATTTAGTGAGTATGGAAATCTTAGAAATTACAAAAATTTGATAGGAGTTCCACAGACTATAAATGGAAAAACGATAGACTCTTTTGGTGTTTCAAGACAAGCTGCTATTCCGCTATATTCTGATGAGCAGCAACCTAAACTTGTGAGGTATGGAAGAGATGGTGCGTTTATAGGTATAATAGAGAGAGGAGAAAAATATACTCGTCTCAATATGTATGGCGTGGATGGAGAGTGGTTAGTAGAAAACAAATATATAAAAATATCTCCAGTAAAAGAATTTAAAAAATCGATTATTGTAGATCGTAAATATCAACACTCGGCAAGTTTAGAGAAAGTTGGAGAGGTATGGAAAATAAGAAGCATGAATCCTGTTACAACAGGTCTTGAAAAACCTCCATATTCATTAGAAACTCCCATAGGTTTATTTATGATTCAAGAGAAAACTCAAAAAATGTTGTATTTAAAAGAGGGAAGTAAAACAGAGATACAGGGATATGCTCCTTATGGAATGAGATTTAGTCGTGGAGCTTATCTTCATGGTTTTCCAGTTATAGGAATAAATTCGCCACAGATAGAGTATTCAGGAACACTAGGGACTAGACCTAGATCTCATATGTGCATAAGAAATGCAACTTCTCATGCTAAATTTTTATATTCGTGGGTAGAAACTCAAAAAACTTTGGTATTTGTAATAGAGTAAAAAAGACGGAAATTAATTTTTCGTCTTTTTTCTATAATGTTCTTGATAATTGAATTTTTTGCTATGTAGTTCAGATTCTATTTTTATATACGAACCACTATTTTTTTGAATTTGAAGATTACAGTTATCTCTTAAAATATCATTTAGAAAATTGTGTAATCTTTTTTTTCCAACCTTATCATCAACAGGAATCATAATTTCTAATCGACTATCTAAATTTCGTTCCATTAAATCAGCACTTGATAGATAATAAATTGGATTAGAACCATTTTGAAAATGATAAATTCGATCATGTTCTAAATACCTTCCGACCAAACTATAAACTTTGATATTTTCACTTATTTTTTTTAT
>JBOFTG010000186.1:0-2435 GCA_051651945.1 Fusobacteriaceae bacterium
TTGAAAATGCTAGATTTTTTAAATTCTGATGGAGAGAAAATTTCATTTGCAGAAATTTATGGGAAAAATAATTTAGAACCCACACTTTCAATAAATGGAAGTGTGGAAAGTAATGTGGTTTATGATGTTCAAAACTTTAAAGATGGAAATTTTAAAGGCGGATGGAATTTTAACTACACGGGAAACAGTGGAGAGATACATGCAAATCTGCCTGTAGATGCATACGGTCAGAACATAGATTGGAAAGATGAATAGATAAACTTGGAGGTAAAAATGAAATACGATATAATATTTTTAGGTGGTGGACAAGCTGGAGTTTTCGGAGCTTATGAAGCCATGAAAAAAAATCCAAATTTAAAAGTTTTAATAGTTGACAAAGGAAGAATGCTAGAGCATAGAGTGTGTCCTAAAGAAAAGACAGGAACATGTGTTAAGTGTCCAATATGTGCAATTATATATGGAGTTAGTGGAGCTGGAGCTTTTTCAGATTCTAAATTTAATATGGATTACCGTGTGGGCGGAGATATTCATACTATAACTGGAAAACAGATAGTTAATGAGACTATAAACTATGTTGTAGATATATACAAGGAATTTGGTTTTGATGAAAAGCCATCAGGACTTACTTATAACCAAACAATGATGGAGATAAAAAGAAGATGTATTGAAAATGGTATCCAACTTGTTGACACACCTACAATGCACCTTGGAACAGATGGATCTAGAAAACTTTACGGAAGAGTTCTGAAGCATCTTTTAGAAGCTGGAGTTGAATTTAAAGTTGAGAGAGATTTGGAAGAATTTATCATAGAAGATGGAAAAGTAAGAGGAGTAAATGTAATTTACAAAGGACAAAAAGAGAGTTATATATCTGATAATGTCATTGTTGCAGTAGGAAGAAGTGGAGCAAAAAAACTAAAAAATATCTGTATAAATCAAAATATAAATTTTGAAAATGGAGCTATTGATTTAGGAGTAAGAGTTGAGATACCTGATATAGTAATGAAAGATATAAATGAAAATTTTTATGAAGCTAAGATGGTTTATTATACTCCAATATATGAAGATAAAATGAGAACTTTTTGTAGTAATCCAAGTGGATTTATAGCTGTTGAAAAACACAGTGATGATGTAGTTCTTGCAAATGGTCATGCTTATAAAGATAAAAAATCGATGAACACAAATCTTGCATTACTTTGTACAAAAACGTTTACGCAACCATTTAATCAACCTTTTGAATATGCAACATCTTTAGCAAAAATAACATCTATGCTGACTGGTGGAAAGATTCTTGTTCAATCATATGGAGACTTGAAAGCTGGACATAGATCTACAGATGAATCTCTTGCAAGGTTGAATATAATACCAACTACAAATGATTATGTGGCGGGAGATATAGCTTTAGCTTGTCCAAAAAGAATTCTTGACAATATCATGCAGTTTATAGAGGTTCACGATAAAATAACTCCAGGTTTTGCATCTAGTGATCTTCTTCTTTATTTCCCAGAGATAAAATTTAGAAGTACAAGAGTGAAAATTGATGAGAATATGGAAACAAACATAAAAGGGCTTTATGCAGCTGGTGATGGTTCTGGATATGGAAGTGGACTTAATATAGCCGCTGTAATGGGCATACTTGCAGTAAGAAGCATCTTAAATAAAAGATAAAAATCGGAGGTTGGAATGGGATTTTTTGATAAATTATTTAAAAGAAAAAAGACAGATACAGATAAAGAGATAGAGATAAAGGAACTTCTTGATGAAGCTAAAAATCAACATGAAGAGATAGATGAGAAAGAAGAAAGAGAAACTCTAGAATCTCTTGAGGATAAGGATGTTGAAGAGGAAATAGAGGATGAACCAGTTCAAAAAATAGAAGTGAAAGATAAGAAAAGTTTTTTTGCATCTCTAAAGGATAAACTTTTTAATTCGAGAAACGGTTTTTTTGGAAAACTAGCTCAATTTTTTACAGGTAAAACAGTTATAGATGATGAGATGTATAATGAACTAGAGGAACTTCTTGTGCAATCTGATATAGGTTTAGATATGAGTCTTAAAATAATTTCTACTTTAGAAAAAGAAGTTAAGATAAGAGGTATAAAAGAACCGACAGAGATATATCCTATTCTTAAAGATGTTATGGAAAATTTTCTAATAACAGAGGACAACAACATAAAAATAGAGAATGGAAAGATGAATGTAATTCTTGTGGTAGGAGTGAATGGTGTAGGAAAAACAACTACGATAGGAAAAATGGCTTCGAAATATGTTAAAGACGGTAAAAAAGTTATAATAGGTGCGGGAGATACATTTAGAGCGGCAGCAGTTGAGCAAGTAGAAGAGTGGGCAAAAAGAGCTGGAGCAGAGATAGTTAAACCTGTTAAAGAGGGTGGAGATCCTGGAGCTGTTGTGTTTGATACTCTTAAAATAGCTGA
>JBOFTG010000187.1:0-4963 GCA_051651945.1 Fusobacteriaceae bacterium
TGGCAGCTCGTCGGGCTCATAACCCGAAGGTCGTAGGTTCGAGTCCTACTCCCGCCACCAAAATGATATTTAGAGCCTTTCGGCTCTTTTTTTTATCCTCTATCTTTTTCCTGTTTAGGAAACGGTATATAGTCAACTAACATATCTACAAAAGATTGGATATTTCTTGTTTGTATCACAACTTTACCTCTTCCTCTAAATGTATTTAATAACCCCTCTCCAGATCTAAATCCAAATAATCCACTTGCCATCTCCATCTTATAATCTAAAGATTCCTCCCAGCAAACCACATGACCATTATCTATCTGAAAAGGTTGACTTCCATCAAGGTCTATCTCGATTAAATCTCCAAATCCATTTACTAAAAGTTCTCCTTCACCTTTGGACTTCAAGATGAAAAATCCTCCTGTTCCACCCAGTATAGAGTTAAGCAATCTTTTCTGTCTAGTTGATGTATAATCTACAGATGTATTACATGCCAAAAAACTTCCATCATTTAGATACCAATGATTTCCACTAGAGACATTTAAAATTTTTATATTTCCAAAACCTCTCGGTGCTACGGCAACTCTTCCAGATTCTTTAGCAGTAGCAGTTGATGTGAAAAAACTTTCTCCGCCTAAAAAAACTTTTCCTATTGCTGAGAAAAAACCTCCATTAACTTTTCCTTGAAGATTTATACAACTGTCTTTATAGACCATAGAACCCGGTTCCATTCTTATGCTCTCACCTTTTTCTAGTTTAAACTCCACAAGTGAAGCACTTGTCGATGCTGTTTGAATAATTTTCATAATATCCTCCTGTATCTTAACTTTGTAACTAATAATTTACTAAAAAAGAGAACATTTTCTGTTCTCTTCTTTAGTATAACCTAATCTCTATTTTAATGCAATAAAACCTATTTTTTGTGAATCTTATAAACTATAGCATACAACAATGGTATTCCCATAAGTGTAAGAATTGTTGATGCTGTAAGACCAAATATTATTGTAACAGCCATATCTCCATAAAGTGGATCTTTCATAAGTGGTAGCATACCAAGTATCGTAGTTCCAGCTGCTAGTGTTACTGGTCTTATTCTTCCAGATGCCGAATCTATTATCGCATCAAAAGGATCTTTACCTAAAGTTTTTATCTGGAAATTTATCTCTTCTATCAAAATAATAGCATTTTTTATCATCATACCAGTAAGACTTACCAAACCTATTATAGACATAAATCCAAAAGATCTACCTGTTAGTAGAAGTCCTGGTGCTATCCCGATAAGTGCTAAAGGTAACATTCCAAATATTATCATCGGTTCTTTTAGATTAAAAAACAGTAGAACACAGATAGTAAACATAGTTAGAAGCTGGATTGGCACATTTTCAACAACCGCTTTACTACTTTTAACTTGCTCGGCATATTGCCCAGCCCATCTCATACTGTATCCTTCAGGAAGTTTTATCTTTTCAATACCATCCTTAATCTCTTTTCTAACCTCTTCACTCTCTCTTCCAATAGGAACATCACTTTGAATTTTTATAGTTCTTATCCCATTTTCACGCCAGATTTGAGAATCTTCCCAATTAATATCAGCTCCATCAATAACTGATTTTAACATCACAGCATCTTTATCTAAGATTCCCCAAACAGGTGTCTGTCCAATGTTAACCATGTCCGTCTCTCTCTTCCCACTCTCTTTTAGAAGAATTTCAAGTGAACTATCTCCCTCTCTAAGCGTTCCAAGATTTACACCATCTACAGATCTTTTTATTCCACTTGCTATATCTCTTTCTGATATATGAGCTAATCTTCCTTTTATCTCTGAATAGTTAAGACTCCATACTGGAACTTTTTTTCTCCAGTTGCTTCTTACATTAAAAGGGTGTTCAGCATTTTTCATTACACCCATCATCTCTTCAGCGATATCTCTTAAAACTTTTGGATCAGGACCCGATACGGCTATCTCTATCGGATATTTTGTCTCAACCCCGTTACTATATTTTCTTATACCTATCTGAGCTTCAGAGATATTTTCTTTTGCAAATTGAAGCACCTCTTTTCCCAATCTATTAACACTCTTCAAATCTTTAGTCGAAACTATAAGTTGAGCAAATGATGAGTTTGGCATCTCAGGAATAGTCATCATATAATATCTAGCCGGAGAACCTCCTACAGCCGCAGTTACATCTAAAACTTTTTCATCTTGTATTATTCTTTTCTCAAGAATTTTTGCAATTTCTGATGTTTTTTCTATCTTGCTTCCTTCTGGTAGCCATACATTTACAACAAATCCTTTTTTATCAGAATCCGGAAAAAAGCTCATAGGAATCTTAAGAAAAAGAAGTGCTGAGAAAATAAGTGCTCCTACAAGAGAGATAAGTGCCAATTTTCTATGCTCTAGGATTTTTTGAAGAACATGTTTAAACGAAGTATAAAATTTCTCAACCATTGGATTAATTTTCTTCTTTTGGGATTCAATCTTTAAGTAGTGCTCACAATAAACCGGTATAGATGTAAGTGCAAATATCCAGCTTAAAACTAAAGATATCGCTATTACCCAGAAAAGTGAACTTATATACTCTCCCATGTTTGTCTCCATAAGAACAGTTGGCAAGAATGCAGCTACCGCTATTACTGTCGCTCCAAGAAGAGGAATAGCTGTCTTTTTTACTGTATTTATAATTATCTTAAATTTTTCCTCGCCTTTTTCCATTCCATTTAAAACTTCATCTACAACCACTATCGAGTTATCAACCAAGATACCCATGGCGATAATAAAAGATCCAAGTGATACTCTTTGTACATCTATCCCCATAAGTTTCATAATTGGGAATGTTCCAAGAATCGATAAGATAAGCCCACTTCCTATTATAAGCCCACTTCTCATTCCCATAGTAAGAAGCAGAACTCCTACAACTACAACAATTGATTCAATTAGGTTTATCACAAATGTTTTTATCGATGAACTTACAAGATCTGGTTGATAATAGATTTTTTTCAGTTCTATCCCCTTAGGAATAATATTTTTCATCTCTTCTATCTTACGATCTATAGCTTCACCAGTCTGTACAACATTTGTTCCCGAAGCTGGTGACAACAGTATTCCTACAGATTCATTTCCATTATATCTCATTATATTTGAAGCTGGAGTTTTTCTCTCTCTACTTATCTTGGCTATATCTTTTAAGAGTATAGTTTCTTGCTGACCCAAAAGATTTTTTTTAGAAGAGATAACTTGATTTTCGATGTCTTCGATAGTCTTAAATCTATCCATAACTCCAACTCTTAATCTCTCATCTCCAAAATTAATCTTTCCACTATCTACTGGAAGATTCTCACTTATAAAGATTCCTTGAAGATGTTTATCACTTATCTTCATAACAGCCATCTTCTCTCTATCAAGTTTTACCTCAACAATTTCACTTTGCTTTCCATAGATAGATATTCTACCTACACCTGGAATATTTTGAAACTCTCTTCTAACATACTCTACATAACGGTTAAATTCCTCTGTTTTATAACCATCATTTGTAAGAGCAAAAAACATACCGTAGACATCTCCATAGTCATCTAAAACAACCGATGGTAGTGTTCCAAGTGGCAGATACTTTCCTGTATCTCCAACTTTTCTTCTTAAATTATCCCAGTACTGCTCAATCTCACTACTATTAAGTTTCTCAGACAAAGTAACCTTAACTTCCGAGTATCCAGCTTTTGAAACACTCTCATATTTTTCAACATGTGGTATCGTCTTTAAAGCTTTTTCTATCTTCTCTGTAACCTCGAGCTCTACCTCGTGAGGAGTTGCTCCTGGGTATAGTGTTATAACTAACGCTTCTTTTATCTTAAACTCTGGATCTTCAAGTTTTCCAAGTTTACCGTATGAAAAGAATCCTGTTATCGCAATCAGTAGAGTGAGATAACGAATTACTAATTTATTTTTTATTAATTTTTCTAAAAAGTTCATCTCTACCTCCTAAAGAATTTTTCCTACATTTGTATCTCTGAATTCAGAAACTATTTTTATCTTTTCATCCTCATGAAGAAAGTTTACACCAGCTGTAACAATCTTATCTCCATAATTGAGTCCACCCTTTAATACTACCATTCCATCTTCAGCCATCTTTTCTATCTGAACTATCTTAGAAACAGCTTTTCCATCTTTATATATCCAAACCTTTGTTCCGTTATTTTCAAAAATTGCACTCAGAGGAATCTTCACTTCATCTGAAGATTCTTTTTTTAGGGTAACCATAACTTTACCTTGAACTCCACTTAAGATATCGTTATTTTCTACAAACTCAAGCTTTACAGGGTAAGATAGTTTTGAAAAATCTGGTTTCTTTCCTATCTCTTTAACTTTTAAAGTATACTCTTTTTCAAGATGGCTAAATTTTATAGTTTCAGCTTTCTCTAAAATAGCTATCTCATTTTCAGATACCGCAATACCGACTTGTGACAACCCTTTTGAGAAAAATGAGAAGACTGGAGTTCCAGCATTCACAATACTTCCCTCTTCTAATAATCCAGCTCCAACATATCCATCATATGGTGCTCTAAGAAAAACATCATTTAATCTATTTTTACTGTTTTCCACACCTTTTTTAGCTTCTTCCATCAAGGCCATAGTTCCATTTTTAGATGAGATTGCTGCCCTGTATTTAGAATTTACTTCATCATAAAGTTTTTTGGTAGTTGCTTTCTCTTTATATAATCTCTCTACTCTTTGGAATTGTAGCTCTGCATTTTCAGCTATTGCACTATGTGCTCTGTAATTTTCAACAGCTCCCTCATATTTTTTTGTATAAACTCCAAGATTTAGATTATAATCATCTTTTTCAAGCCTGGCTATTACATCACCTTTTTTAAGTGCCATACCCTCTTTTGCAACTATCTTTTCTATCTTTCCTGGAATTTTAAATGCTATTATATTTTCTTTTTGTGGAGTAACAACACCACTAAAAACTTTTATATCTTC
>JBOFTG010000188.1:0-4188 GCA_051651945.1 Fusobacteriaceae bacterium
AAATAAGAGAACTTCCTCCGTAACTCATGAAGAGAAGTGGTTTACCGGTTACAGGCATAATACCCATTACCATACCTAAATTGACTATTACATGAAATAGAAAAACACCAGCTATACCATAACAAACTAGCTTTCCAAATTCATCTTTGGATTTGTCTCCAATATACATTATCTGAAATATAAGAACAGCATAGATAATTAAAAGAACAATTCCACCTACAAGACCTGTTTCCTCTAAATATACAGAACCTATAAAATCCGTATGTGCTTCTGGCAGAAATCTTAACTTACTCTGCGTACTGTTAAGAAGCCCTTTTCCATATATTCCTCCTGAACCTATAGCAATCTTGGATTGAGTTACATTCCAACCACTTCCAAGTAGATCAGCTTCTGGATTCAGAAAAGTAAGAACTCTCTGTCTCTGATATGGTTTCAATAGAAAATTATATGCTATTGGAACAAAAGCTGTAACTCCACCCATCAGAGTAACTATAACTCTCCAGTTTATACCATTTATAAATAATACAACTAGATATATAAAAACGAGTGATAGAGATGTTCCTAAATCTGGTTGCTGTGCCACCAATAAAAAGATTGGGATAATATGACAAAATGATAAAATCATCTTTTGGAAACCATCATTTCTATTTTTAGTATAGTTTGCAACCAGATATTCTGAAAATGTCAGTATTATCATCACTTTTGAAAACTCAGATGGTTGGATAACTATAAATCCAAGATCTATCCAACGCTGTGCTCCAAGTCTTTTCGTTCCAATTATGAAAACCGATAGAAGAATAAGAATGTTTATTATATATATTAGTTTGCTGTACTTCGAGTAATATCTATAATCGATTATTGAAAAGATAATGTAAGCAACTACTCCAATAAGAGCAAATATTATCTCTCTGTAGAAAAATCCCATTGTTCTCTGAGATGTTGTACTGTATATACTTATTAAACTCAAGCAGAGTATACAGATTGCATTTACCAAAAGTGTGTAACTTATTTTTTTTATCTTTTTGACTTCTGAAATTCTCTCCATATATTATACACCCGTAGATCCGAAGCCTCCCGAGCTTCTATCTGTTGTTCCAAGCTCATCACACTCTTCAAAATTTATCTGATAAACTTTTTGAAGAACCAACTGTGCTACTCTTTCACCATTTTTTATCTCAAAAGGTTCAGAACTTAGGTTTACTAAAATTATCTTAATCTCTCCACGATAATCTGAATCTATTGTTCCAGGAGAGTTTAAAACAGTTACCCCATTTTTTATAGCAAGTCCACTACGAGGTCTTACCTGTACCTCATAACCTTTTGGTATCTCCATTTTTATACCTGTTGGTATTAACGCTCTTTCCAAAGATTTTAGTGTTATACTCTCTTCAAGAAGTGCTCTCACATCCATCCCGGCAGATTCCTCTGTCATATATTGCGGTATTAAAACACCGTTTTCTTTTACTATCTTTACACTTACCTTTTCCACATTCACTCCTATTCTATATCACCTAAGATAGATACTGAATATCCATCCTCTTTAAATAATCTCTCTGCTAATCTTTTTATATCCTCAGTACCAATTCGAGATATTATCTCTATAACCTCTTCAACACCTATGATTTTTCCATAAAGTTGGTATGAGTTCCACATTCTAACCATCTTACCTCTACTATTTTCTAGTGCAAAAGTAACCGAACTTATTATCTGATTTTTTGCTCTCTCTAACTCTTCAACTAAGATACCCTCTTCTTTAATAAGTTTAAGTTCCTCTTTTATTAGCTCGATAACCTCTTTATAGTTTTCTTTTGATGTACCAGCATAGATTGTGAATACTCCACCCTCATCAAAATTTGTAGAATAGCAGTAAACCGAATATACAAGCCCACGCTCTTCACGAATCTTTTGGAAAAGTCTAGAACTCATGTTTCCACCAAGTATATCAGCCAATATCCCCATCACATATCTATCCTCATGTTTTGTAGATAGACCCTCTGTGTTAAAACATAGATGAACTTGGTTACAATCTCTTTTCAAGATATTTTCACCCTTTTCAATTGTGAACTCTGACGCTATCTCTTTTCTTGTATCTCTTTTTTCCATCTTTCCAAAATTTTCTTCTAAAAGTTTTGTAACCTCTTCGAAATCAAAATTTCCAGCTATTGAGATACCAATATTTTCTGGGCAATACTTGCTTTTGAAATAATTTAGAAATACTTCTCTATCAATATTTTTAAGTGATTCCTCACTTCCTAAGATATTGTTTCCATACTCATTTTTCATTAAGAAAGAGATATTCTCATCATGCACTGTCTCTTCCGGTATATCTTGATACATCTTTATCTCTTCTAATATTACATTTCTCTCTTTCTCTAAATTTTCATCTGTAAAAGTAGAGTTTATAAACATATCTGCAAAAATCTCTATTGCAACTGGAATCTTGCTAGACAGCATCTTCACATAGTAACAAGTTGTATCTCTACTTGTATATGCATTCATATTTCCACCATTATAATCTATTATCTCAGATATCTCTTTTGCTGAACGATTTTCCGTTCCTTTAAACATCATATGCTCGATATAGTGAGAGATTCCCTGCTCGTGAGAGTACTCATTACGGGCTCCTGTTTTAACAAAAATACCCATCGTGAAACTCTGTATATCCGATACTTTCTCCATAAGTAGTGGTATCCCGTTACTTAATTTTTTTATCTCTATCACTTGTCTCTCCTTTTAATACTCAGATTTATTTACAAAATAGATTCCTAGAGCTAGGTAAAGAACATTTGGTATCCAGTTACCTATAAATGGATCTATTAATCCATTTTTGCTTATAGCTTCAAAAACTCCGCCCATCAGATAATAGCCATATCCTAAGATTATCGATATCCCTATGCTCATTGCCGAAGCTCCTCTCACATAACGACTTCCAAGAGCCAACCCCATAAAACAGATTACGAAACTTGCAAACGGATATGAATAACGCTTCGCTATCTGTTGAATATACTCTTTTGTATCTCCACCTACAGATTTTATATCTTTTATTGTCTGTTTAATTTCACTATTTGTAAGTGTTCTCGAATCTTTTTCAAGTGTAATAAATTCATCTGGTTCAGCATCAAACTTTGACTCTTTAAAGTTTTTTACCTCAATACTTTTATCTCCATCAGTTTCTACTATATTTGCTTTTTCTAAAACCCATACTTTTTCATCTCTATTATAAATTCCTTTTGTTGAAGTTATTACTCTTTTTACCTTTGTAAATTCGGGATTTAATTCGATAAACTGGATATTTCTAGCATATCCTTCCTCTCTATTTATAAACCCCATATAATAAACATAATCTCCCTTTCCACGAAGAAAAGCTTTATCTTTAACTATAGGTATCTCTCTATCGCTATTTGAACCTCTTAAAATCCTTGTCTGCTCATAAAATTTTGGAGCAACTTTATCACTTAGAAAAAATATTCCAATTGAGATTAGAAAAGATATAATTACAGGAAAGACTATTATTCTTTTAAAACTTATTCCAGATGTTTTAAGAGATATTATCTCTAAATTACTTGCCATAATATTCATAGATATAAGACCACCCAACAGAATTGAAAGTGGTGTCACATCTATTATTATTCTTGGAAGAAGTGCAAAGATATAAAGCAAAGAATCTCCCGCTTCCATCTTTCCATCACTCACAAGTTTTACTATTCTAAATATCTGGCTTAAGAGAAATATATTTACAAAAGCTACAAGGCTTAATAAAAAAGCTTTTAAAAACCCTCTACATATATGAATATCTATCTTTTTCATCTACATCACCTTTGCCCTATTTTTATATAGTATATAGGTTGCTATTCCCAAAATAACATTTGGAGCCCATACTGCTGGGATAACTGGCAATTTTCCTCTTCCAGCCATAACAAGTCCTAAGTTTAAAATAACTATATAAAGAAAAATAATCAAAATACTAAGAGCAAAGTTTGTACCTTTTCCACTACGGTGGTGACCGTTAGCAAGAAGAAATCCAAGAACTGCCAAAAGAATCGTAGAAAAAGGAACTGCAATTTTCTTGTTTATCTCTACTCTATAAGCTAATTTTCCTTTTTCATCTTGCTCTGAATATCTCTTAAGCAGTTCTTGGATACCAGTTGTCTCTGTATCTGTAACTTTTAATTTAATATCTTTAGTATA
>JBOFTG010000189.1:0-8050 GCA_051651945.1 Fusobacteriaceae bacterium
TTCCAACATATTAAACTTTAAAATTTCAACATAAAAAAATTTAAAAATGAGGGTTGTAATAAAAGCTAATAAAAAATTTGTAGCTATACCTGCTATAGATACTAGAAATTCTCCAACTCTCCCGTTTTTAAAATTATAATAGTTTACAGGTACGGGTTTTGCCCAACCAATTATAAAGTTAGAACCTGAAAAAATAAGAAGAATGGGGATAAGAATTCCAGCAATATCGATGTGTTTTATCGGATTCAAAGTTAATCTCCCCATATCTTTAGCAGTTTTATCTCCAGAGATAAGTGCTGCCCACCCATGAGCTATCTCATGAAGTATTATTGCCACCATAAATAATATTATTTTTATAAGTATTCCAGGATTATTTATAATCTTATTTCCAAATTTTCCGACAGCATAAACTATAAAGAAAACTATGATTACTTTTAAAAAATTACTCATTCTTCTATTCATATACATTAGACGGTCCAAATAATCTTTCACATATCCTCCAAAAAATAATTTTATTCTATAAAAAAAAGCCTTTCGGCTCTTTTTTATCCATACTCTATTTTACAATTTTAGATATTACATTCCTTTTAAATCATTAGCTATAAATTGAGCTTTGGCTCCAAATATTGCCTGCACTCCATTTTGTCCTACTTTAAGAACTCCAGAAGCACCAAGTTTTTTAAGTTCTACCTCATTAACTTTAGCAGAATCTTTAACTTCAAGTCTAAGTCTTGTGATACAAGCATCTATTGAAACAAGATTATCTTTTCCACCTAAAGCTGCCATTACAAGATTAGCAAGTTCTGCATTTCCAAGAACAACTGCCTCTTCATTTCCAGCATTTTCTTCACGACCTGGAGTCATTAAATTGAATTTTCTTATAGCAAATCTAAATCCAAAGTAATAAACTACTGCTAGACCTAATCCTACAATTATTACATAAAGGTAGTTTGTTTGGAACCCTTCAGTTCCTGGTAAAACTCCAAATACTGTATAATCTATAACTCCTCCAGAGAAAGTCATACCTATTCTTACTTTAAGCATATTCATAAGCATAAACGAAAGTGCTGCAAACACACAATGGATAGCATATAGAACCGGTGCAACAAATAGGAAAGAGAACTCAATCGGCTCAGTTATTCCTGTTAAGAAAGCTGTAAGTGCTGATGAGAAAAGTATTCCTCCAGCAATTTTTTTATTACAATCTTTAGCTTCGTGATACATAGCAAGTGCTGCTGCTGGAAGTCCAAACATCATGAATGGGAACTTTCCTGTCATGAATTTTCCTGCTCCATCATAACTAGCAGAAGAGAATGACTTCACTCCATCTTTTAGCATAGCAAACCAGATAGCCTGATCTCCATTTACAACTTGACCTGCTGCATTTGTATAATCTCCGAATTGGAACCAGAAAGGTGCATAAAATATATGGTGAAGTCCAAATGGTATAAGTGCTCTCTCTACTAATCCAAATAGGAAAGTTGAAACATTTGTATTTCCTTCATTTGCAAGAGTTGAAAGTGCTGCAAGACCAGTTTGAATCGGTGCCCATATTGTTGGTAATGCAAGTCCAAAAAGAAAAGACACAACCGCTGTAACAATAGGAACCAATCTTTTTCCTGCAAAAAATCCTAAGTACGCTGGTAACTCTGTTTTATAAAATTTATTATAACAAACTGCTGCTATAATACCCGCCATAAGTCCTCCGAAAACTCCTGTTTGAAGAGTAGGAATTCCCATCACCATAGCGTATCTTCCACCAGAAGCTGCCATCTCAGGAGTAACCCCTGCCATAGCTCCAACTGTTACATTCATTATAAGTATCGATACAACAGCTGCTAGTGCCGCTACTCCATCTCCACCTACTAATCCAATTGCTGCCCCTACTGCAAACAGAAGTGGTAAATTACCAAATATTATTCCTCCAGCTTGCTCCATCATAGGAATACCTAATTTGTTTCCAAAAGCTAATAGCAGACCTGCTGCCGGTAATATAGCTATTGGAGTCATCAATGCTTTTCCAATTTTTTGAACTTGTGCAAATACCTTCATTTTTCCTCCACCTTTATATTGTTGTCGTTTTTGTGCTACATACTGCGTTTTTATATTACAGATTATATTGCTTTCTGACTTTTTTGTCAATCTTTTTTAATTTTTTCATCTTAAAATTTTGATTTTGTTTCCAAATAAAAAAAATTGAGAAATCTCTTCCTCAATTTTTTTATTAATTTTATGCGATTTTTATTGTCCACCTTTGTCATTTTTTCTTTCAAAAATAACATCTATAGGTGATCCTTCAAAACCAAACGCTTCTCTTAATTTGTTCTCAATATATCTTGAGTATGAGAAGTGGATAAGTTCTGGGTAGTTACAGAAAAGAATAAATCTTGGTGGTGCTGAAGATATCTGTGTTGCATAGTTTACCTTAACTATTCTTCCTTTTCTTGTAGGTGGATTATTCATCATGATAGCATCTTTTATAACAGTATTAAGAAGACCTGTTGAGATTCTCTTTGTATACTCATCAAATACCATGTCAGAATGCTCAAGAAGTTTTGAAGTACGTTGACCTGTTAAAGCTGAAACAAACTCTATAGGTGCATAACTTAAAAACGGAAGCTCTGCATGAAGATATTCCTTCATCTTTGCCATAGTTTTATTATCTTTTTGGATAATATCCCACTTATTAACAACTATGATAATAGGCTTTTTCTCATCAAAGGCGATTCCAGCGATTCTCTTGTCTTGCTCAGTAAGTCCCTCTTCTCCATCCAATATCCAAAGACATACGTCTGCTCTTTTTATTGTTTTTATCGCTCTTAAAACAGAGTAATACTCAAGATCTTCCTCTATCTTAGATTTTCTTCTGATACCAGCTGTATCTATTAGAGTATACTTATTTCCATTGAATTCTACCAGAGTATCTATGGCATCTCTTGTAGTTCCAGCGATACTACTTACAATAGTTCTTTCCTCTCCAGAAAGTCTATTAACAAGTGATGATTTTCCAGCATTTGGTCTTCCTATTATAGCAAGCTTCAAGCTATCTTCTATCTCTTCAGGCATCTCTACTTTTTGGATTAATTCAAGTATTAAATCTAGCATATCTCCTAGATTCATTTTATGCTCTGCAGATACAGGGATAAGATGCTCAAATCCAAGCCCCCAGAAATCATAAACATCATCTTTTTGAGTTTGGAAATTATCTATCTTATTTACACAAAGAATAATTGGTTTTTGCTTTTTTCTAAGAATATATGATATCTCTTCATCTAATGGATTCAATCCAGCTTTTCCATCCACTACAAACATTATTACATCTGCTTCGTTCATTGCAACTTCAGCTTGTTTTTTTATGTTTGTCATCATAAACTCATTATTTCTTGGCTCAAGTCCACCTGTATCAACAAGAACAAATTCTGTTCCGTTCCACTCTGTTTCTCTATAAAGTCTATCTCTTGTAACACCGGGTTGGTCATCAACGATGGCAACTCTGTCTCCTACCAATTTATTAAATAATGTAGATTTTCCTACATTAGGTCTTCCAACAATAGCAACAATAGGTTTCAATTTACTACCTCCTAATTTTTATTATCTCTTTTTTCCTTTAAAACTACTTTTAGACTCCACTACAACATCTTTCTGTTTCTGCTTTCTACTTATCTCTTTTTCAACAAAAACTTTTTTTCCTGTGAAAGGATCTTTTTCCGTATAATACATAAGTGTTGAGTATGTTGAGGGTGTCGGTGTAAAAATTTGTACCTGTTCAGGATTAAGTCTTAACTCTTGAGATGCAAATTTTTTAAGATTAACCATCTCTTTCTCATCGCATCCAGGGTGGGCTGCTATAAGATAATAAGTTAAAAACTGTTTTTTATCTAATTTTTTATTTATATCATAGAATCTATTTTTAAACTCTACAAGATAATCCTTTCCCTTTTTTCCCATAAGTGAGAGAATTTTATCTTCTGTATGCTCTGGTGCTATCTTCATCTGTCCTGAAATGTGATCCTTAATAAGTTCTTCAAGATATATATTTCCACATTTATGATCATCTAATATAAGATCATATCTTATTCCAGATGCTATAAATATCTTTTTGATATTTTTGATATTTTTTAAACTCTTAAGAAGTTTCATCTGCTTAGTATGATTCAGAGGAAGCTGAGAGCATGTCTTTGGATAAAGGCATTTTTTACCTTTACAAGCACCACTTTTAATTTTTTTCTGGCACTCTATTCCATACATATTAGCAGTTGGTCCTCCCACATCAGAGATATACCCCTTAAATCCTTTTTCTCCTGCTATATCTTCAACTTCTTTTATTACAGAATCTTCACTTCTAGAAGTAACCGTTCTTCCTTGATGAACAGCTATAGCACAGAAACTACATTCACCATAGCAACCTCTATGAGTTGTCACAGAATTTTTTATAGTGTCTAAAGCCCTTACCTCGCCATCTTTTGAATAATAGGGATGAACTTTTCTTTCAAAATCCATTCCATAAATTTCATCCATTTCCACTGCTGAAAAAGACTGGGCTGGTGGATTTTGAATGTAATATCTATCACCATGTTTTTGAAGAAGTCCTTTAGCAGTTATTGGATCACAGTTCACATAAAAAATTTCAAATGATTTTGCAAAACTATCTTTGCTTTCTACACACTCCTCATAAGATGGAATCTCTTGGTATCCCTTTTTAGAATCTTTTGCCATATAAGCAAGACCACGGATATCTCTCCATTCTTCTCCATCTCTAAGTGCATTTGCAAGAGCAACCATAGGTTTCTCTCCCATACCATAGCATAATATATCTGCTTTCGAATCAACAAGAATTGAACGTCTCAGCTTATTATCCCAAAAATCATAGTGAACTACTCTTCTTAAACTAGCCTCTATCCCTCCGATAACTATTGGAGATTTAGAATTTTTAAAAAATCTTTTTATAAGATTTGTATACACCATAGTAGCTCTATCAGGTCTTCTATTATTTTCTCCACCCGGAGTAAAGTCATCTTTTTGACGCTTTCTTCTAGTTGCAGTATAATTTGCTACCATAGAATCTACACAACCAGCTGATATTGCCCAAAAAAGTTTTGGCTCTCCAAGTCTTTTAATATCAATATCACTATTCACATCCGGCTGAGCAATTATACCTACTTTAAATCCCTGCTTTAGGAGCCACTTACCTATTACAGCAGATCCGTTGTAAGACGAATCTATATATGTATCTCCAGAAATCAGTATTATATCTAGCTGATCCCATCCCAGTCTATTCAATTCATCTTTGGTAGTCGGTAAATACATTTTTTCTCCCTTACTCCATACTTTGAGTTGCTGCCATCATAAATGGAACTATCTGTTTTTTACGAGAAACTACTCCATTTAACCAAGCTATATCTTGCTCTATTTTAACATTAAAAGCTCTCTCAAGAATAGTCGGATGATCTCCTACAACAAGAGCCGAAGATCCAGCTTTTATTATGTCAGTTACAATTAAAACAAATAGGTTATACCCTTTTTCTTTAACTTCTGACTCCATAACAGATTTTATCTCGCTCTTTCTCTTCATTACACCATCAGTATCAACTGTATTTATCTGAGCTATTGCAATTTTAAAACCATTCATATTAAACTCTTTCATATCTAAATTTAGTATTCCATGAGCACTCACATCATCTAAAGATGTTCCGGCTATCAGCATATCCATTCCAAATTTCTCATAATCCTTTACTCCTGCAATCTCTGACAGTTCAGTTACTGCTTCCATATCTTTTTCTGTGCAAGTTGGAGATTTGAAAAGTAGTGTATCTGAAAGAATAGCACTTAACATAAGACCTGCAATATTTTTATCTGGAACTATTCTGGCATTTTTATAAAGATCATAAACTATAGTACATGTGCACCCTACAGTTTCAGCACTTATCTTAACTGGCTCGTTAGTTTCAAAATTTCCAAATTTGTGATGATCTACAACCTCTATTATTCTAGCGTCTCCAATACCATCTACAGATTGAGTTTTCTCATTATGGTCTAATAGGATAACTTTCTTTCTTGTGAAATTTATAAGATCTTTTGTTCTTATTGTTCCGTAAACCTCTCCAGTTTTAGAAAGTACTGGAAAGTTTGTTTGGTCAGCCTCTTTCATTATATCTCTAATCTCATGAAGATATTCGTCTATCTTAAAAGAGTAGAATTTTTTATTCGTCATAGCAGCTGATATAGATATTGCTTGAGTTATAAGTCTTACAGTTTTAAAAAGAGGAGAGTGAACTCTCATAACAGCACATTCACTAGAAACTCTCGGACTTATAAAATCCTCTTCGTTACAGCAAACTATTATAACACCAGCTCCAGCTTGGATAGATCTATCTATTGAATCTACCATACTAGTTGTCACAACTACATCACCTTTTTGAATCTGATCAAGTTCAGAAACAGCTCTTAGAGTTCCTGTGATTCTTCCTTTTGGATAATTTCCACTTATAACAGTTCCCTGTATAACATCTTTAAGGTTTTCATAAGTTGTTCCATATTTCGTAAATAAATCTTCATGATTTAAGTTTAAATATGTATTTGCTATATCTGAAACATGTACCATTCCTTTTAATTGTCTTTTTTCATCTACAACAGGAAGACTTGAAAAATTCTCCTGTGTCATAATGTCTAAAGCTTCTTTTAAAGAATCATCACTACAGATAACCTTTTTCTCTATTTTAGTCAGATCTGATATCTGAGCACTTACAGTTTTTAAAAGTGGAGGAGTCTTTATTTTAAAGTGATTTAATATATATCTTGTCTCTTTACTTATCTCTCCTAATCTATATGGTTTAGTATTTTCTCCTAAAGCTGTTTTTAGCTCTGAAAATGCTATGGCAGAACATATTGAGTCCGTGTCCGGATTTCTATGTCCAAATGCTAGAATATGATCCATAATCTTACCTCCGAAATTATATTATTACCAAACATTTTACCATATTTTTTAGGAATAGAACAGATTTTTTTTTATTTAGATTAGTTTTAAAAAAGTAACTTGAGTTCTGAAAAAATTCTCTATAGCTCCTGGATCAAAATTCCCATTACCCTCTTCTTTAATAGATGAAACTTCTCCATTTCTAGAATATTTTATCTCTTTTACTATACGTCCATCTTTGAAAATAACCTCATATTTTGGATTGAAAAATGTAGCATAAACAATGTTATTGCCATCAAAATTTCCCTCTCTATAGTTAAGTTCACATTTTTTCTCACCATTTTCATAAAATGCAGTTAACTTTCCATTTGGAATCCCCTCTTTATAAGATGATTGAACTCTCATCTGACCATTAGAATAGTAACTTTTATAATTACTGTTTAACATTCCATTTTTAAGGCTTCCCTCCTGCTCTATTTGACCATTTTGATATGAGCTAGTGAATTTTCCAGAATATGGTTTTTGAGAGTTTACAGCATAATAAGTTCCCTGTCTATTCTGTAATGTTGAAAGTTCAACAGGTTTTCCACAACCAGTTACCATTAATATAAACATTGTTACAACTAATAATTTAATTTTTTTCATCTATTTTCCTCCTTCTCCTCTTCGGGAGTTATATCTATAATATCTCTATTTTCCGGAGCATACCTTTCTGCAACAATTTCAAGAATAAATATAACTATTATTGAAACTATCCAAAAATAGTAACTTTTCCTCATCGATTTTATATCTATCTGTATAAAAATATTATAAACCACCAACAACAACATCTTAAATCCCTCTATTTTCAAAATTTTAAAAACTTTAAAAATATAAGATAACAGCAAAACATATGATCCCCAACTAAATAATAAAATCATATTTTTTGTGAAAAATTCTCCTAAAAAATGGATATTTATATTTTGAAGATATCTTCCAATTTGAGAATCTCCTCCAACCAAATAATCCAATAAAAACGGTATCAACATAATCAAAATTTGTACAACTTTTAAACCCTTATAAACATTTTTTTTGTTAATTATAATCCCCCACCTTCCAAATAATTTTATCCTTTTTACCACCCTTTCTAGTATAACC
>JBOFTG010000190.1:0-11748 GCA_051651945.1 Fusobacteriaceae bacterium
TCGCTATAGTTTCTACTTCTAAAGGAATCGTAACTGATAAAGTTGCTAGAAGAGAAAATATGGGTGGAGAAATTCTAGCATTCGTTTGGTAATAAATAGATACTTAGGAGGTGGACATTAATATGTCAAGAGTAGGAAATAAAGTTATTAATGTGCCTGCTGGTGTCGAAATTACAGTTAACGGAACTATCGTAACTGTAAAAGGACCAAAAGGTACTTTAACAAGAGAGTTCTCTAAAGAACTTACAATAAACGTTGAAAACGGTATACTTACAGTTTTAAGACCTAACGATCTTCAAGCTATAAGAGCTATACACGGTACAACAAGAGCATTATTAAACAACATGGTAATGGGTGTTTCTGCTGGATTCAGAAAAACACTTAACCTTGTTGGAGTTGGATATAGAGCAGCAGAGAAAAATAACGGACTTGAGATGGCTTTAGGGTTCTCTCACCCAGTTATTATCGATGCGATTGAAGGGATCAAAATGACAGTTGAGAAGAATACAACTATCCATATCGATGGAATCGAGAAAGATATCGTAGGACAACTTGCTGCAAACATTAGATCTAAGAGACCTCCAGAGCCTTACAAAGGTAAAGGAGTTAAGTATTCTGACGAGATCGTTAGAAGAAAAGAAGGTAAAAAATCGTAAGGTAGCTTAACCAAAAGGAGGTAAGGAAGTTGTTTAAGAAGGTAGACAGACAGGCAGTAAGAAAAGCCAAGCAAAAAGCAATCAGAGCAAAAATATCTGGTTCAGCTGAAAGACCTAGGCTTTCTGTATATAAATCAAACAACAATATCTTTGCTCAATTAATCGATGACGTGAATGGAGTTACTTTAGCTTCAGCTTCAACTATCGATAAAGAGTTAAAAGGAAATGTAACGCACGGTGGAAACATGGATTCTGCTAAGCTAGTAGGAAAAGCAATAGCGGAAAGAGCAGTTGCTAAGAATATAGTATCTGTTGTATTTGACAGATCTGGAAATAAATATACAGGAAGAGTAGCTGCTCTAGCAGATGCTGCAAGAGAAGCAGGACTTAAGTTCTAATTCTTGTTAAGAGAGGAGGATTTAACTTGTCAAAGTTTGTTAATAAAGAAGATAACCAATTTCAAGAGAAATTAATAAAAATTTCTAGAGTTTCTAAAACAACTAAAGGAGGAAGAACAATATCTTTCTCAGTTTTAGCGGCTGTAGGAGACGGTGAAGGGAAAATAGGTTTAGGATTAGGAAAAGCTAACGGTGTACCTGATGCAATCAGAAAAGCAATAGCTGCTGCTAAGAAAAACCTTGTAAGTGTTTCTTTAAAAGGAACAACTATACCTCACGAAATAATTGGTAAGTCAGGAGCTACATCTGTATGGATGGCCCCAGCTTACGAAGGAACTGGAGTAATAGCTGGTTCTGCTGCAAGAGAAATTTTAGAGCTTGTTGGAGTACACAACATTCTTACTAAAATCAAAGGTTCTAGAAACAAGCACAACGTAGCTAGAGCAACAATCGACGGATTAAGAACTCTTAGAACTGCTGAGCAAGTAGCTAAATTAAGAGGTAAAGAAGTTAAAGATATTTTAAGCTAGGAGGTAAACGTATATGTCAAAGGTTAGAATTGAGCTTGTTAAGAGCATGATCGGTAGAAAACCTAACCATATCGCAACTTGTAAATCTATGGGATTAAACAAAGTTAACGATGTGGCAGAGCATACTGTAACTCCTGAATTAAAAGGAAAGATTGCTCTAGTGTCTTACTTACTAAAAGTTGAGGAGGTGCAATAATCATATGAAACTAAATGAATTAAAACCTTCTGTACCTAAGAAAGCAAGAAAAAGAGTTGGAAGAGGAGAATCTTCTGGACTTGGAAAGACTGCTGGAAAAGGAAGTAATGGACAAAATTCAAGATCAGGTGGAGGAGTTAAACCTTATTTCGAGGGTGGACAGATGCCTATCTATAGAAGAGTACCTAAAAGAGGATTCTCTAACGCTGTATTCAAAAAAGAATACGCAGTTGTGAACCTTGATGTACTTAACAGATTCGAAGAGGGAACTGAAGTAACTCCAGAGCTATTAATGGCAGCTGGATTTGTAAAGAAACTTCTTGATGGAATCAAAATATTAGCTAACGGATCTCTAGACAAGAAAATTTCTGTAAAAGCTCACAAAGTTTCTGAAGCTGCGAAAGCTGCTATAGAAGCTAAAGGTGGAGCTGTAGAAATTATCGAAGTTAGAACATTCGCTGATATCGCAGGAAACAACAAGTAATATTTAAAAATCTCTAATGTGAGGTGGACATATTGGCTTTAATGGATACTGGAATCAGTAAACTTAAGAGTATAATGAAAGTTCCTGAGCTAAGAGAGAGAATAATATTTACTTTATTGATGTTCTTAGTCGCTAGGGTTGGTGCTCATATACCAGCTCCTGGCGTGGACATCGATAGACTTTCACAGATGACACAACAGAGTGATATATTGGGTTATATCAATATGTTCTCTGGAGGTGCATTTGCGAGGGTTTCTATATTTGCATTGGGAATAGTTCCATATATCAATGCGTCAATCGTATTCAGCTTACTAGGAAGTATAATTCCTAAGCTTGAAGAGATGAGAAAAGAGGGGGAGGGATCTCGTAATAAGATCACTCAATGGACAAGATATCTTACTATTGCAATAGCGATAGTTCAAGGACTAGGAATTTGTACATGGCTGCAATCTGCAGGTCTAGTAACATCTCCTGGCTTCATGTTTTTCCTAACTACTATCACGACGCTTACAGCTGGGACGGTCTTCTTAATGTGGATAGGAGAGCAGATATCTCTTAAAGGGCTAGGAAACGGAGTATCTCTTATAATATTTTTAAACATAATCTCTAGAATTCCTGCTGACATAGCTCAAACTATGCAGAGTATGAAAGGAAGTAAATTCCTGATACCTCTATTTGTAGTTGTTGCATTAGCGGCGATTGCAGTTACAGCTGGAATAGTAATTTTCCAACTAGGACAGAGAAAAATCCCTGTTCACTACGTAGGAAGAGGATTTGGAGGAAAATCTGGAATGGGTCAAAATTCATATATACCATTAAAACTAAACAGTGCAGGAGTAATGCCTGTTATTTTTGCATCAGTGGTAATGATGATTCCATCAGTAGCTATAAATGCTTTACCTTCAGGAATGGAAGCTAAAGTCTTCTTAGGAAGAATGTTTACACAGAATCATCCTGTTTATATGGCTTTATATGCAATAGTTATAATATTTTTCTCTTTCTTTTATACATCTATTATTTTTGATCCTGATAAAGTTGCTGACAACTTAAAGCAAGGAGCAGGAACAATACCTGGTATAAGACCTGGAGAAGAGACTGCAGAATATCTTGAAGGGGTAGCGACAAGAATCACTTGGGGAGGAGCATTTTTCCTTGCGGCGATTTGTATAATGC
Source organism: Fusobacteriaceae bacterium (assembly GCA_051651945.1). Taxonomy (GTDB): domain Bacteria; phylum Fusobacteriota; class Fusobacteriia; order Fusobacteriales; family Fusobacteriaceae; genus JAGNZR01. The sequence goes on from JBOFTG010000190.1 coordinate 3,438, forward strand.
CAATGGCAATATTTAGTGCTTTGGGTCTTCCAGAATTTTTTGGAGGAACAGGTATGATTATTGTAGTTGGAGTAGCTATAGATACTATCCAGCAGATAGACGCACATTTAGTTGTAAAAGAATATAAAGGGTTTATTTAAAAATAGAATTCTGTGGGGGATTAATAGTCCCTCATTTTTTTTTGAAAAAAATTTAAATTCCGTGATTTTTAAGATGAAATATAGTATAATCATCATGTATATACTATATAATAAAATATATTTAAAAAAAAGGGAGAGTATTTATATGAATATTATGTTGTTCGGTGCACCAGGTGCAGGAAAAGGAACTCAAGCTAAACCTATTATGGATAGATATGCAATTCCTCAAATTTCTACAGGTGATATATTAAGAGCTGCTATAAAAGCTGGTACTGCAATGGGACTAGAAGCTAAAAAATTTATGGATGAAGGAAAACTTGTTCCGGATTCTACAATCATTGGAATTATAAGAGATAGAATAGTAGAAGATGATTGCAAAAAAGGATTTATCTTAGACGGTTTCCCAAGAACGATACCTCAAGCTGAAGCTTTAGAAGTTATAATGAAAGAGATTGGAATAAAGCTTGATAAAGTGATCTCTTTGAATGTTCCTGATAGTGCTATAGTTGAAAGAATTACTGGAAGAAAAAATTGTCCATCATGTGGAGCATCTTTCCATGTTAATTTTAATCCTCCAAAAGTTGAAGGAATCTGTGATCATTGTAATGGAAATCTTATCACAAGAAAAGATGATACAGAAGAAACTGTTGTAACAAGACTGAGTGCTTATCACAACCAAACAGCTCCATTATTCCATTTTTATAAAGAACGTGGAGTTATGGTAGAAATTGACGGAATGAAACCTTTAAATGAAGTTACTGCTGAAATCTTTAAGATTTTAGGTTAATTGGGAAGAGATATGATAATAAAAAAAACTTTAGATGAGATAAAAGAGATAAAAAAAGCAAATCAGATAATAGCTAGACTTTTTACCCAAATACTACCTCCTCATATAAAACCTGGAGTTTCAACAATGGAACTGAATAAAATAATAGAGGAATATGTCTGTAGTCAAGGAGCAATTCCTGCAACTATAGGAGTAGGAGGACCAATTAATCCATATCCTGCTGGTTCATGTATCTCTGTTAATGAAGCAATAATTCATGGGATACCAAAATCTAATATAATTTTGAAGGATGGGGATATTGTAAGTATCGATGTTGTTACAAATCTTAACGGTTATTTTGGAGATTCAGCTAAAACTTTTCCAGTTGGAGAGATAGATGAGGAAAGTAAAAAACTTATAGAAGTAGCTGAAAAAGCATTAGAGATAGGTATAAGTTATGCAACAGAGGGAACTAGACTTGGAGATCTTGGAAACGCTATTCAAACTTATGTAGAAAGTCAAGGTTTTAGTGTTGTTCGTGATTTCTCAGGACATGGAGTTGGAAAAGCTATGCATGAAGATCCATGTGTTCCAAATTTTGGAAGAAAAGGTAGAGGTATTAAACTGGAAGAGGGAATGGTTATTGCAATAGAGCCTATGATAAATGCAGGTTCTTATAAAGTTGCACTTCTCTCGGATGGTTGGACAGTGGTAACTAAGGATGGAAGAAGATCTGCTCACTGTGAGCACTCGGTAGCTATAGTTGATGGAAAGCCTGTCATACTAAGCATTTTAGACTAAGGAAAATAAAATTTGAAATAATAAAAAAAGTTGAAATAATTTTGAATTTCATACTAGACATTTTATGTTTTAGATGATATAATAATCCGTAGTCCTGTTGATAGGAGGTAATGCAATGTCAAAAAAGGATGTTATTGAGCTAGAAGGAACAATTCTTGAGGCTCTACCAAACGCAATGTTTATGATAGAGTTAGAGAATGGTCACAAAATTTTAGGTCACATTTCAGGTAAGATGAGAATGAACTACATTAAAATCTTAGCTGGAGACACAGTAACGGTACAAATCTCACCTTACGATTTATCGAGAGGAAGAATAGTATACAGAAAAAAATAATTTATAACTTTGTTTCACGGAGGAGGCATCATGAAAGTAAGAGTATCAATCAAACAAATCTGTGACAAGTGCAAAATTATCAAAAGACATGGAAAGATCAGAGTAATCTGTGAGAATCCAAAGCATAAGCAAGTGCAAGGATAGTTTTGTAGCACAGAGCAAAGTGTGCAACACAAAAAGCAACACCTAGTTGTGTTTATATGAAAGAGATGACATGTGAACACTGTAAAGATATGTTGGAGCTGTAGAGCCCGAGCTGTTTGGCAGGCATATCGAAGAAAGTATTAAGTCGGTTAATATATCGGCAAAATAAACCTTAAAAAATTTTTGGAAGAGGAGGAAGTAATTTGGCTAGAATAGCAGGAGTAGATATCCCAAGAAACAAAAGAGTTGAGATATCATTAACTTACATTTTCGGAATTGGAAGACCATCTGCACAAAAAATCTTAACAGAAGCTGGGATTAACTTTGACACAAGAGTAAAAGATCTTACTGAAGAGGAAGTAAATAAGATCAGAGCAGTTGTGGAAGGTGTTAAGGTAGAAGGAGATTTAAGAAAAGACATCAGACTTTCTATCAAGAGACTAATGGATATCAAGTGTTATAGAGGATTAAGACACAAGATGAACCTACCAGTAAGAGGACAAAAATCGAAGACTAACGCTAGAACGAGAAAAGGTCCTAAGAAGCCTATCAAAAGATAATCGGAAGATAGGAAAAGTTAAAATATAAGTGAGGAGGTACTTAAGTTGGCTAAGAAAAAAGTAGCAAAAGTAAAAAAGAAACTAAAAAATATTCCAGTAGGAATAGCTCATATACATTCAAACTTTAACAACACTATAGTTGCTATAACTGATACAGAAGGTAAAGTTATAATCTGGAAATCAGGAGGAACTTCTGGTTTCAAGGGAACTAAAAAAGGTACTCCGTTCGCTGCACAGATCGCTGCTGAACAAGCTGCGCATATTGCAATGGAAAACGGAATGAAAAAAGTTGAGGTTAAAGTTAAAGGTCCAGGATCAGGAAGAGAAGCTTGTATAAGATCATTACAAGCAGCAGGATTAGAGGTTACTAAAATCTCTGATGTTACTCCAGTTCCACACAATGGATGTAGACCACCTAAGAGAAGAAGAGTATAATCAGACCCCAAGTGGGGATTGACACTCGATAGGTATCTTATTTTTGAAATTCAATACAAGAAGGAGGAATAATCATAAATGGCAAGAAATAGACAGCCTGTATTAAAGAAATGTAGAGCACTAGGAATTGAGCCGATAGTTTTAGGAGTTAACAAAACTTCAAACAGAGGACCAAGAGCAAACGCTAACAAAAAACCTACAGAGTACGCGATACAATTAAGAGAAAAGCAAAAAGCAAAATTCATATATAACGTAATGGAAAAGCAATTCAGAAAGCTTTATGAGGAAGCAACTAGAAAGGATGGAGTAACAGGTCTTAACCTTATCCAATACCTTGAGAGAAGACTTGAGAACGTTGTTTATAGACTTGGATTCGCAAAAACAAGAAGACAAGCTAGACAAATTACTTCTCATGGACACGTTGCAGTAAACGGAAGAAGAGTAAACATAGCTTCTTACAGAGTAAAAGCTGGAGATGTAGTATCAGTTATAGAGAACTCAAAGAACATCGATATAATCAAAACTGCAGTTGAGGAGTCAAACGTACCAGCATGGTTAGAGCTTGACAAAGCAACTTTCTCAGGAAAAGTTGTTCAAAACCCAACTAAAGATGATCTAGACTTCGATTTAAACGAAGCTCTAATCGTTGAATTCTACTCTAGATAATAACCTATTGATAGGAGTTGATTAGATGTTAAAGATAGAGAAACACGCAGGAAGTATTAATATTACTGAGAACAGAATCAACCAATTTCATTCTGAGTACGTAGTAGAGCCTCTTTACAGAGGATATGGACATACAGTAGGAAATGCTCTGAGAAGAGTATTACTTTCATCAATTCCAGGAGCAGCTATTAAAGGTGTGAGAATAGATGGAGTACTAAGTGAATTTTCAGTAATGGAAGGAATTAAGGAAGCGGTTACAGAGATAATTCTTAACGTTAAAGAGGTAGTTGTAAAAGCTGACGAGGCTGGAGAGAGAAAGATGTCTCTTTCTGTTAAAGGTCCAAAAGTTGTTACTGCTGCTGACCTTATTCCAGAAATTGGATTAGAAGTAGTTAACCCAGACCAGATTATCTGTCACATAACAACTGATAGAGAGCTAGACATGGAGTTTTTAGTTGATACTGGAGAAGGATTTGTAGTTTCTGACGATATAGATAGAAAAGGATGGGCTGTGGATTGTTTAGCAGTTGATGCTATATACACACCAATCAGAAAAGTTTCTTACTCTATCCAGGATACAATGGTAGGAAGAATGACTGATTTTGACAAACTTACTTTAGTTGTTGAAACTAATGGAAGTGTTGAGACAAAAGATGCTATATCTTATGCTATTGAACTACTAACTACTCATCTAAACCCATTCCTTGAGATTGGAAATGCAATGACTCACTTAAGAACTGGTGAAGATGAGCCAGTTATAGGAGAGGACACTAAAGCTAGAGATCATTCTATAATGATCGATAACATGAAGATAGAGGAGCTAGACCTTACAGTTAGATCATATAACTGTTTAAAGAAAGCTGCGATTGAAACTGTTGGACAGCTTACAAAAATGAGTCTGAATGACTTAATGAAAATTAAGAATCTTGGTAAAAAATCCCACGATGAAATTCTTGAAAAGATGAAAGAACTTGGTTTCGATTTATCACAAAATGGAACAGTGGAATAATAAACCTTATAAAAGGAGGAACTACGACTAATGAATCATAATAAATCATATAGAAAGTTAGGAAGAAGAACTGATCATAGATTAGCAATGTTAATGAACATGACTATATCTCTTCTTGACCATGAAAGAATTGAGACTACTGTAACTAGAGCAAAGGAATTAAGAAAGTTTGCTGATAGAATGGTAACTTTAGGAAAAAAGAACACTCTTGCAACTAGAAGACAAGCTTTTGCTTTCTTAAGAAGTGAGGCAACAGTAGCTAAGCTATTTGGAGATATCGCTCCAAGATACACAGAGAGAAACGGTGGATATACTAGAATAATCAAAACTAGTGTAAGAAAAGGTGACTCAGCTGAGATGGCTATAATCGAGCTAGTTTAATTACTGCTCTAAAACGGTAGATTTTTCTACCGTTTTTTTTATATATTTATTTTAATAAATTTCTTGATTGAAATTGGTATATAGATTATAATGTAGTAATTGATATTTTATTTAGATAGGAGGTTGTTATGAAAGAGTATTCATTAGATAAACAAAAGGCATTAGAGCTTATAATGGACGATGCTACAATAGTAATTGATGTAAGAGAGGCAGAGGAGTTAGAAGATGTTCCTGCGATAACAGAAGATTGTTATAATATTCCTATGAACGATAAATTTATGACTCATATGGGAGAATTGGAAGAGGAAAAAGAGATCTTGAAAGATTCAAAAATTCTTCTTTATTCAGAGAACGGAGTAAGATCATTGCAAGCTCTTAAACTTCTTAGAGAAGCTGGATATTCTGCAGTTTATAGTTTAGAGGGTGGAATAAATGCTATATTTCAAGAGAGTTGTTGAGGATAGTAATAGCTCTAGGTTAGAGAGATATTTTAAGATATAAAAAGATAAAAAATTTAGTGGAAAAGAGAGACATACCTAAGTGGTGGTATGTCTCTCTTTTTTTGGATATTTTATTAAAAATTCTTTTACTACAGTAGCAAACTCTTCTAAATCATTTAAAAATTCATAGAGAACAGCTCTATTTTCAAATTCTTCTCGAGTTTTAGGAAGCTCACTATTTCGAAAATTTTCTTTACAATCTTTGATATCTGTAAGAACATGGTCAACCTGATCATCGTCAAATGTACAGTATGATATATTTTCCATAAGTTGTGATATAACAAGAGCATGATCTGTTATCTGATAAATTCGGTTAAAAGATAGTCTCATTCTTTTTAAAATTTTGTATTGCACATATCTCATATTGAAATAGTCTATTGTCATCGTATTGCTTGATATTATAGAGTTATTAAATTCGTTTATAGCCATTAAACGAGCACGATTACCTAACTCTTTTAGCTGGTCAAAAAGTTTTTTTTCGTCCACTGAAACACAGTTACACTGAAGAGATTTTGACATATCTAGAAGTATATTTTGTATAGATTTACCCATCTCTTCAGATAATTTTCGAAGTTCACGATTAAGATCAGGAACATAGAGATTGAATATAACTGCGGTTCCAAGACCTATAAGTAGAAGTACAAACTCATTTATAAGTAATGAGAAAGATGATGATTGCTCGCTTATAAGATGGGTAGCTAAGACTACATTAACAAGAAATCCTTGAATAAGATTAAATCTTACACAGATTGGCATGAAAATTAATATGAAGATACCGAGCATAAGATAGTTATATCCAATAAAATAAAAAAGTATATCTGAAACTAAAAGACCAATTACTGTTGCAATGATTCGATCAAATGCTATTTTAAAACTCTCTTTCCGAGTACCTTGAATACTTATTATAGCTATTATACCAGCGGTAAGAGCATACTTTAAACCTAGATGCTGTGCTATTGCTATCGATATTACGGTGGCAGCAGCGGACTTAAGAACTTTGTGATCTAAAAAATTAATATATCTCATGCTGACCTCCAATTATTATTTTTTCAAAAGAGGCTTCAAAGCCTCGATGTCATAGTAATGTTGATTTTTTCCAATAATTTTTCCATCTTTATCTAAATAATAGTTAAGAGGAATGCTTTTAAGAGAAATTTCTTTAGCAACAACTTTCTCAGCATCGTAATATGTAGGGAAAGAGTAACCCATCTGCTTCATATATTTTTCAACACTTTCTTTAGTTTCACGTCCATAATCTCCAAAAACCATTAAAACTTCGAAATCTTTTCTATTTTTCAAGAATTTGTTATAGTCATCTTTAAGCTTAACTTTTTCCTCTTTACAGAAAGGGCACCAACTAGCGGTAAAATTTATAAGAATATTTTTTCCTTTTAAAGAGTTAATAGAAACTTTTTTACCTTCCATGCTTATAAAAGTTAGGTTTGGAAATAGCTCTCCAACTTCTGGAGTTTTTATCTCATTGGCAAATAATGAGATGGAAATCATAAATATAGTTATCATTAGAAATAATTTTTTCATAGGATCCTCCTAAATGTGTTTTAATTAGTGCATTATATATTATACAATAAGTGGATAAAATATCCTCTTTATTGATTTTCTCTATTTTTTGGAAGCAGTAAACCTTCTACAACTATCTCTGAAGATATAGCTTTCGAAAGAAACTTTAAAAGATTCTCAGATGTAACTAGCTCTTTATACTCTTTTGGAGTTAAAACAGAGTAATCTCTATTTTTTAGAGCACGACTTTTCAAATAATAAAACCAAAAACGATTTTTTTTAGTTTCGCTCTCAAAATTAAGACGATAATTTTCATAGATTTTTTCCAAGTTTTCTTCCAGGTAGACACCTTGTAAACTTTTTTTAATAATATCTTGTACAGCTTTTGAAATTTCGAAAGCAGATGTAGGGTTAGAACTATAACTGATAGAGAGATAATTTTCTCCATGGTTCTCGTATCTTAGTGAGTTCGATGATCCAATCGAATATACCCCAGCCATATCTTCTCTTATCTTTTCGATAAGAACTATATCTAAAATTTTAGAATAGGCAGAAAAAAGTATACGGTCTCTATTACTATATTCTCCTAGATAGGGATAGATAATAGAGGTAGTAGCCTTTGCATCATCACCTTGATATAAAATGTGCTGTATTGATTCATTGGGTTTTTTGATTTTTAAATCTTTTATATGAAAATTTTGTTTTTTATCAACCGAACCAGGAAGAGCAGATATATAATCTATAAGAAGATTTTCTAACTCTTTTGGAGCGATAGAACCTGTGACTACAAGTTTATATCCCGAAAAATCTGAAAAGAGTTGCTTGGTAACTTTTTCTATCTTATCCATAGAGACAAGAGATAGATCTTTCTCATTTAGAGTACGTCTTCTATAGTTATCATTTGAGATTAAAGCTTTCATTTTTTCAGAAAAAACTAATTTTGGAGAGTTTTTAAGATTTTTTGATTTCTCTATACTCCACTTCAATCTATTTTCCAATATATCAGAATCAAATTTTTGATTACTAAGAAGAGTAGTTAGATTATCCAATGCAAGAG
>JBOFTG010000191.1:0-8515 GCA_051651945.1 Fusobacteriaceae bacterium
GTTATAAATCCCAAGGTATTTTTTTTGAACTTTTTTATCATAGCTATCTCCTCTTAAATCAAATCTGATCTTAGATGATTACAGTTTTTCTAAAATCTCATCTGGAATATCAAAATCTGCATAAACATTTTGAACATCATCTAGCTCATCAAGAGTATCAAAAAGTAACATTATTTTCTTTGCTGTTTCTAAATCTGTTATCTCAACCTTGTTATCAGGTATCATTGTTATCTCTGCATCTTCATATTTAAATCCAGCTTTTGTAAGATTTTCTAAAACAGTCTGAAACTCTGTATAATCTGTTATTACTTCAAAGAACCCCTCTTCAGTTTTAACATCTTCAGCTCCAGCTTCAAGAGCCTCCATCATAAACTCATCAGCATCTAAACCAGTTGATGGTATTACAATAACTCCTTGCTTTTTAAATTTCCATGATACTGCTCCGTCAGTTCCAAGATTTCCACCTTTTTTTGTAAATCCTGCTCTAACATCTCCAGCTGATCTATTTTTATTATCTGTAACACAGTCCACTATAAAAGCCGTTCCAGCTGGTCCATAGCCCTCATATCTGATTTCCATCATCTCATCAGAAGCTAGCTCTCCTGTACCTTTTTTTATAGCTCTTTCAAGAACATCTTTTGTCATATTAGATGCTTTAGCCTTATCTATAGCCAGTCTAAGTCTTGGGTTGAAGTTTGGATCTCCTCCACCCTCTTTTGCTGCTATAGTTATCTCTTTTCCTAATTTTGTGAATAGAGATGCTCTTTTTTTATCTTGAGCACCCTTTCTATGTTTTATATTATTCCATTTACTGTGTCCAGCCATTATTATTACCTCTCTAATTATAGATTAAACTTTATTTTACTCTCTTCAACTATCTCACTTATAAAGTGTCCTAAGCTGAATGAGTGTTGATCTTGAGAACCTCTTCTTCTTACATTGACACCTCTATTTTCAACTTCATTTTTACCGATTATAAGTTGAACTGGTACCTTGTATTTTCCGTTAGCTTCTCTAATTTTATATCCTATAGACTCAGCTCTATCATCTAATTCAGCTCTGATTCCAGCTTCTTTAAGAGCTGCTACAACCTCTTTTGCATATGGTGTAACTTCATCACTTATTGTAAGAACTTTTACCTGTGTTGGTGCAAGCCATAAAGGGAATGCTCCAGCATAGTGCTCCATAAGGATTCCCATAAATCTCTCGATAGATCCATAAACAACTCTATGAATCATAACAGGTCTATGCTTCTCTCCATCTTCACCTATGTATGAAAGATCAAATCTTTCAGGTAGATTTAGATCTAACTGAATTGTTCCACACTGCCAAACTCTTCCGATAGCATCTTTTATTTTAAAGTCAAGCTTAGGTCCATAGAAAGCACCGTCTCCAGGATTAATTTTAAACTCTCTTCCAAGAGATTTTAGGGCTCCAGCTAAAGCAGCTTCTGATTTATCCCATATTTCTTGAGAACCAATCGCTTTTTCAGGTTTAGTTGAAAGCTCTATTGAATACTCAAATCCAAACAGACCTTTATAGAATCTATCTATAAGTTCTACTACACCTTTAATTTCATCTTGAATCTGATCCTCTCTCATGAAGATATGTGCATCATCTTGAGTGAAAGTTCTAACTCTCATAAGTCCATGAAGAGCTCCTGAAAACTCATGTCTGTGAACTGTTCCTAACTCTCCAGTTCTAATTGGAAGTTCCTTGTATGAATGGATTTGATGCTTATATGCAAGCATTCCTCCTGGACAGTTCATAGGTTTGATTGCAAACTCCATGTCGTCAATTACAGATGTATACATATTTTCTCTATAGTTGAACCAGTGACCTGATACTTCCCATAGCTCTTTATTTAGCATTATAGGTGTAGCGATTAGGTCGTAACCAGCTTTATCGTGTTCCTTTCTCCATAGATCGGTAAGTACGTTTCTCATTACCATTCCCTTTGGAAGGAATATTGGGAATCCTGGACCATACTCACTCATAAAGAAAAGATCTAGCTCTTTTCCTATCTTTCTATGATCTCTACGTTCAGCTTCTTCAAGGAAAGTAAGATGTGCTTTTAATCTTGATTCATCAGAGAAAGCAAATCCATATATTCTAGTAAGCATCTTATTTTTAGAGTCTCCTCTCCAATATGCTCCAGCTATATTTTTCAGCTTAAAAGTTTTAAGATATCCTGTTGATGGAACGTGTGGTCCACGGCAAAGATCCATAAACTCTCCCTGTTTATAGAAAGATAGCATTTCTCCCTGGGCTATCTGCTCAATAATCTCAACTTTATATATCTCTCCTAGATTTTTAAAATGCTCAATAGCATCCTCTCTAGTCATCATAATTCTCTCAATTTTGATATTTTCTTTTACTATTTTTTTCATTTCAGCTTCAATACGTTGAAGATCCTCTTCCTTGAAAGTTTCTATTGGATCGAAATCATAGTAAAATCCATTTTCAATTGCTGGACCGATTGCAACTTTAGTCTTTGGAAAAACTCTTATTACAGCATCAGCCATAAGGTGGGCTGTCGAGTGTCTAAGAATTTCTTCACCCTCTTCAGAATCAGAGGTTATAAATTCTACCTTTGCGTCTCTATCTAAAATGTAGGTCATATCAAATAACTCTCCATCTATTTTAGCAGCTATCGATTTTTTTGCTAGTGAATTGCTTATTTTTTTAGCAACTTCAAACATATTCACTCCACTTTCAAACTCTAGTACATCTTGGCTTGGAAGTATAACTCTCATAATTTCCCCCTTTTTAATTCTTATTTTATTTGTAATCTAAAACAAAAATTACCTCTTTTTCCCTTAGATTTATTGTAACATTTTACTACTTTTTAATTCAAATGTCTAGAACTAATCATCAAGATCCACATCTGACGCTTTTATACCATCAAACAGGTATGTTTCAGGAGATGTTTTTGAATCAAGTCCCGAATCTCTTTTTGCTCCCAATCCAAATAACGGTTTATCTGGGAACGTAAGAAGTGTAAACTGTAGCGAAGCCTTCCATTCGTGATCTCTAGTATTATAATCATACTCTCTCATAAACGCTAAAGCCCACTCATAGTATCCAAATTCTTTTCCAAGCTCAACTCCTAGAGCACCCTCTAATTTGTTGTTATTTTTAAACCATTCATCTTCAAACTTAGCATAAGTTGTAAGTCTATAGCTTTCACTTGGTTTTCCTATTTTCATATTTAAAGATAGCAGATGTTCTCTATCTTTACTGTCTTTCCCACCTATAAATATGAGTTCTTCACTATATGTATATCCAACGCCTATTCTACGTTGTGAATATCCAAGACTAACTGTTAAATCTTCAATCTTATCTTTTTCCTCATTTTTTTCAAAAGCTGTATCGATGCTAAATTTTCTCTTATAATCTCCCGAAAAAGCTGTCGCTCTCTTCCAAGGGCTTACAAGATTAAATTTTGTGCCTCCACCTTGAGATATCTTTTGAGATCTTGTTTTCATAAGTAAAGCTATCTCATCTAAATCTTTAGACGTAAGTTCTTCTCTATCTTTATCATATTCTCTCATAGCGTACTCTTCTAAAAACTCTTTATCCATCTGCTTATCTAAGAAACTATATCCAAAACCATATGTTTTCGTGTTTTGGTTTGTATTTAGATACTCGTTTCTTCCAAAACTTGCAGAGTACTTATTTTCATATCTTTTTCCGTAATCTAAAAAGCTTACTCCATAAAGTTTTTTCTCTATGTCGATTTCTTTCAATTTTTGGTTTAGATTTTCTCTAAAATCAGATCCCTCTGTATAGTTAATAGAGAATATATCTCCCTCTTTAAAGTTATAGCTATACCCAAATCTATTGGTTTCAATCTGTTCATAAGAGTCATCTGTGTTTTTAATCTTCCATATTTCGGACTCTAAAATATTTTTACTATAACTGAAATTATGATTATCTATTCCATAATTGAATCCATAGTTTTCATAAGTTAGATCTTTTCTATTTTTTTTCACAGTATTTTTTTCAGTATATCTCTCACTTGTATCATAAAATAAATTTAGAGATTGAGTTTCAGAAAGATTTAAATTTAAAGAGTTTGCAAAAATCTGATTTTTTCTCTCACCACTGCTAGCTCTATCTATATCCGAGTAATTTAGTTTATATTCACCTGTCTTATCTCCAAGATCAAACTCTACTTTATCACTTATCTTTTGATAATTCTCTTTATGAGTAACTCTTATATCCTCATCATTATATCCTTGGTATGAGTAATCAATAGTATTTCTAACAAATTTGTCCTCTTGAGAGTAAAGATCTTTTTTATGGCTTATCTCACCATTCAATCTGAGAGAGTTTTCATCTTTTTCAGAGTATTTAACATTATTTAAACTAAAAGATCCGTACTCATCATAACGGAGTCCACCTAAAAATCTAAACTCTCCTAAATTTCCAATAGAGAAATATTTTTTCTCAAGGCTAAAATCTATAAAGTCAGATTCCAATCTATATTGATCATAAGCTTCTCCCATAGTGAAGTTTCCATAGTTATAATATCCATCTCTATCCCAGATTGTCTCTTTAGATCTTCCTCCACCTATGTTTAGAAGATAATCATCATTATACATCTGAACATAACCTCTTTGCTCTCTTGATTTTTCATAGGCTATATTTTGATATCTATTCCATTCTCTATCTCTTTTGTTATTTCTAACATTACCTCTAAAAGGATCATAGACAATTGCAAGCTCATTTTCCTTAAAATCATCACGGTATCCAGCCAGATAATATGAATCATCTAAAAATTCATATTCTCCAGCTTTAATACTTCTATTTTCAGAATTATATTTTGTATACTCTGGAATAGTTGATAAAGTATAATCTCCTAGTCTTCCAACAAGGCTATCATTAATCTTAAATACCCATGGTTTCAAATCTGATTCCGATTCTATAAAAGTTATCGCTCTAAATTTATCTCTTGTCGATTTATCATATTTAAGCTCTATCTTATTTTTTTTATCTAAAACCAAGAACCCATAGCTCTCATCTTTTGATCTATCATCTGTCGATGAACTTCCTGGATTCATATCTCTTAGTTGGTTATAGTAACCACCTATCTTATATTTCTCATTATCTTTATAAAGTGATAATTTTGAGAACAGATCATAATCTTCACTAGAATCATCATCGACATAATCAAATACCATAAGGTCATATATATCTTTATCGCTTACCTGTTTTATCTCGGCATCAAAAGTTATATCTTTATCTTTTCCTAGATTTTTTAATGATGTGTCTAAAGAGTAAAATCTCATAACCTCATCTTTCTTTACTTTTTCGACTCCCAAAGATTCCCAAGCATCATTTCCGTTGTAATCTTTTATTATATCATCCAAAGATGGAACCATATTAGCTGTAGAGTTGATAAGATCCAGCTGTAAATCTCCATACTCTCCAGAATAATTATGAAGAAGATTAAAACTATATCTATTATCACTATAATCTTCCTTGTTTTTCTTATGGATAAGCCAGTCATCTATATTTAATTTAGACTCTCCAATCTTATCAAATTTATACCAATTTTCCCATCTTCCAACTAACCAACCCATACGGTCCCCGAATTTTGGGGCAAAACCTCCACGGTATTTGCTATCCTTATCACCGTAAAGAAATCCCCAAGATGATGTCCAACCATAATCTTCTTGATCTCCCCACATAGGAAAAAGAGGGACTGTAGATCCAGCCCTTATATTTAGTCTGTACCATGGAAAATTAAAAGGAAGATAATCTTTCCCACTCTTATAAAAATCTATCTTTTTAAAAGTAACCTGCTTATCTGGTTGAATCAGAATAGATTCAGATAAAAGGTTGTAACCTGCATCAGATGGGTTCTTTGTTTTTGATACTTTAGGATCTGTTGTAAACCATCCATTAGATAGGTATATATCTCCATTTGTATAATCTAATGTTTCTCCACCGTAGTATATTTTATCATTTGGATATTCTGCACCAGTAAAATTCCCTACCTCTAGGTATCCATATATTTTTTGGAATTTTCCATTTTTTCCAGCTGTATCTATCTCTCCACTATCGCCATCTAATCTAACTCTTCCAGACGGATTATAAATTTTTGCTGTGAAAGGTTTATTCATGTAGAGCATATTTTTCTCTTCATCTCTTTTCATATCAAAAACTTTTAGCTTCATATCACCGTAATTAACATCTAATCCCTCAGTTGATTTTAGGGTATTTTCATTTAAATCTATCTCTACATTATTTTCAGATACCGCTTTTATAGAAAGTAACATGAGAGCTGCAATTAAAAAAACTCTTTTTTTATTCATGATTCTCCTCTCATTCTTAATATTGGGAAAGTATCTGTAGTAACTCATCTTTAGATTTAAATCCTACAAGTTGATCTATCTTCTCTCCGTTTTTAAATATTAAAATAGTAGGAATACTTTTTATTTTGTGATCTGATGAGAGTTCCGAATTTTTATCTACATCTATTTTGCATATTTTATAACTTGTTTCTGCAACTATCTCCTCTAATATTGGTGCAAGCATCTTGCATGGTCCACACCACTCTGCCCAAAAATCTACAACAACCAACTCTTTAGAATTTTTAACTTCAGATTCAAAATTATTAATATTTAAATTAATTATTTTTTGCATAATTTTCCTCCATCTTTATTATTATATTTTGGCTTTTTCTCTCTCTTCTTTCTCTCTTTCAGCCTGTGATTTATTTACATAATATGGCTCTAATCCCATCAGATTATCTGCAGATTTTTTCACTGCTAAACATGCTAAAACTCCAGCTCTTGGAAGTGATAAAACATCAGGATAAAAATTTGCATCTTCTCCCATCACTGAAAATATTAACTCTTTATAATTTAAAGCTCCATCACCTAAAAACAGAGTCTTTTTACCTTTTTGATTTTCTAAAATATCTTTTAGCTCTCCATCTTTATACTCACTCTGCCTAACTAGATCTAAGTTCTCTTTTTTATACTTTGCAAAATAAGTTCTCTCTTTTCTCGCATCTATAAGAGATATTATTTCGCCTTCAAAAGAGCCAGCTAAATTAGCTATCGAATCTAACTCATTTATCCCTACTATCTCGCACCCAAGAGAGTAAGCCAAACCTTTTGCTACTGAAACCGCAATTCTTATACCTGTAAAAGATCCTGGTCCCGTGCTTACTGCAACTCTGTCTATCTCTTCTGTCTTTTTTCCCGTAAGTTGAAATAGTTGATCAATCGAATTCATTATATTTTCTGAATGGTTATTTCCACTATTTAAACTTATCTCTGCTAAAATCCCTTTCATATCATCATAAAGTGCTACCGAACCTATTTTTGTAGATGTATCAATTGCTAAAACCAACATTTTCCATTAACTCCTTTCCTTTTTTTTCATTTCCAACATACTCTATAGATACCTTTCTGCTCTCTTCATCATCATACCATATCTTAATCTCTATATACTCTTTTGGAAGTTCAGATTTTATAATATCTGCCCACTCTATAAGTACAACTCCATCACCATTTATACAATCTTCATAACCAACTTCATACACTTCTTCAGCTTCGGATAATCTATAGACATCAAAATGAAAAAGAGGAATTCTACCACTCAAATATTCTAGATAATAGTTGAATGTAGGACTTTTTAAATTTTCTTTAACTCCCAAAGATTTTGCAAACGTTTGAACAAAAGTTGTTTTTCCTGTTCCTAAATCTCCTATAAGAGCTATAACTGTATTTTCCTTTATAATTTCTCCTAATTTAGAAGCTAATTTGCTCATCTCTTCAAATGATAATATTTTCTCCATAATCCCCCCACTAATTTTTACATTGAATTTTATTTACTATGTTTGTTGTCGATTTACCCTCTATAAAATTAAGTATCCTAACCTCTCCGCCATTTTTTTCGACTATAACGGTTTCTGGAAGGTCCTCTTTACGATAATCTCCACCCTTAACATGGATACTTGGCTTTAAATCATCTAAAAGTTCCACAGGTGTATCTTCTTCAAATATAACTGTCATATCTACAGCTTTTAATCCAGATAACATCTCTGCTCTATCCATCTCACCATTGATAGGTCTAGTTTCACCTTTTAATCTTTTTACTGAAGCATCAGAATTTACGCCCACTACCAAAAAATCACCCTGTTTTTTTGCCTCATTCATATATCTTAGATGCCCAACATGAAGTATATCAAAACATCCATTTGTAAAAACAACCTTTTTCCCACTATTTTTCAACTCTTCTATTATCTTTTTTGCAACTTCTCTACTTAACGTCATTTCCCCTCCGTAAATCATCTTAAATATTTTAAAAGTTCATAAACTATATCTGCTGTTATTCCCCAAATTAGTTCTTCATTATAATTACTCGACTTGTGCGTTTTTTTCTAAAAACTAAAATAAAAATGGATATCTTCTGTAAAGGGTTGTAAAATAAGTCACCACAACTTCAACCAAAGGAGATATCCACTCATGATTGTAAAGCATTCTAATGATTTTTT
>JBOFTG010000192.1:0-3794 GCA_051651945.1 Fusobacteriaceae bacterium
AGCGAAAGCAATTACTATACAGTTTAGAATGTTCAAAAGACATTCACTTGGTGAAAATAGCTACGGGGGTACACCTGGTCACATTTCGAACCCAGAAGTTAAGCCCGTAAACGCTGAAGGTACTTGGTGGGAAGCTGCCCGGGAGAATAGGAATTTGCCAAGTTATTAAAAAGAGGAGCATCGCTCCTCTTTTTTTTGTCTATAAATTTCATACGAAAATATCTTTTTCTATTCATAATTAGATCTTATTTCGAAATTTCAGTATTTGTATGTTTTTTTTAAGAACTTTAAAAACTATAAAAATACTTTTTATTTATTTTTGGAACTTGTAATTTGTTTTTTTGTGTGGTATATTCATATTGAACAAAAAAATATACAGGGGGAAAGAGATGGTTATTAAATTAGACATGTATCAGACAGTAGCTTTAGCTTCATTAGTTCTTTATACGGGGATGTTTTTTAGAAAAAAGATTAATATTCTAGAAAAATTTTGTATTCCAGCACCAGTAATAGGTGGATTAGGTTTTTCTTTGATAGTTTTATTGGCTAGAAATTTCGGTTTTCAAGAATTTAATTTTGATACAACTCTTCAAAGTATTTTTATGATGGTATTTTTTACGACAGTAGGTTTTACAGCGAGCATAAAAGTTTTAAGAAAAGGTGGAGTTGAAGTTGTTTTGTTCTTGATACTGAGTATAATATTAGTAACAATTCAAAATATCACAGGAATAGGGCTAAGTAAATTTTTTGGAATTAGTGAACTGATAGGTCTTGCTGCTTCATCAGTGCCTATGGTTGGAGGACACGGAACTTCAGGAGCCTTTGGACCTCTTTTTGAACAGAACGGTGCGGTAGGAGCTACAGCAGTTGCATTAGCTTCAGCAACATTTGGTCTAGTTATGGGAAGTATCATAGGAGGACCAGTTGCAAGAAAACTTATCTTGAAAAATAATCTTTCTGGTGGCGAGATTTCTGAAGAGAATTTGAATAAGGATGAGGGAAGAATATTTATAGATAAAGGAAATTTTTTATCTGCATCAGCATCAATAGCTTTAGCAATTGGGTTTGGAACAATTTTAGGAAAATATCTAACAGAGATTACAGGGCTTACTTTTCCAGCTTATATCGGATCGATGTTTGCAGCAGCTATTATTAGAAATATAGCTGAGAGTACAGGTATACTTAAAATGAAAGAGTATGAAATTGGATTTATGGGAGATCAAGCTTTAACTTTTTTCTTAGTTATGGCACTTATGAATCTTAAACTTTGGCAGTTGGCAGATTTAGCGATACCTTTGGTTGCAATTTTAATAACTCATACAGTATTGATGGGACTTTTTGCATATTTTGTAATATTTAATATTATGGGAAGAGATTATGAAGCAGCTGTAATGTCAGGAGGTATGTGTGGCTTTGGAATGGGTGCTACACCGAATGCAATGGCAAATATGAACGCTCTTACAGCTAAATATGGATCAGCTCCAAGAGCATTCTTTATTTTACCTATAGTAGGAAGCTTGTTTATAGATTTTTTTAATGCAGGTATAATAACATTTTTTATGAATATGTTTAAATAATGAAAAGGTGATTCAGAAATTCTGAATCACCTTTTTTTAAAATTTTAGAATGGAAACTCGTCATCATCAAAATTTTCCTCTTGATAAGCAGGTTTAGGCTCTTGTGTTTTCGTTTGAGAAGAACTTTCACTAGATGAATTTTGATAAGGTGCAGAATATTCAGCTGAAGAACTTTGAGAGTTTTTAGAATCTAAAAATTCCATCTGTTCAACAAGAACATCATAGGTAGTTTTCTTTTCACCGTTCACCTCATATCTGTTCATTTGAAGTCTTCCGTTAACTCCTATTTTACTACCCTTTCTCATATATTCTCCAATAAGCTCAGCTGTTTTTCCAAAGGCAACACAGTTTATAAAATCTGCTTCGCCTTTCTTCATAGGATTATCTACGGCTATTGAAAATCTAGAATAAGCTTTTCCACTCTGTCCAAATTTTAATTCTGGATCTCTTGTAAGTCTTCCTGTAAGTACAACTAAATTCATTTTAATACCCACTTTTTTATAGTGATATTATATTATAACAAAATAATCACAAAAAATAAATATGAAAATAAAAACTCATTAAAATAAGAAAAAAAAATCTACAAATGTGCTATAATTAAGAGTAAAAAAATAAGATGAAATTTAAGGAGAGATAAATATGAAAAGAGCAGTTCTTTTAGATACGAGTGCCATAATATATAGAGCTTTTTATGCAAATACTCATTTTAGAACAAAAAATGAGCCTACAGGAGCGGTATATGGATTTGTAAATACATTACTAAAAATAATATCAGAGTTTAAACCTGAATATATAGCTGCTGCTTTTGATGTGTCGAGAAAATCTTTAAAGAGAACTGAGATGTATTCTGAATATAAAGCGGGAAGAGATGCTGCACCGGAAGATCTAATAAGTCAGATTCCGAGAATAGAATCTCTTTTAGATTGCTTTGGAATAAAGAGATTTAAGATAGATGGTCATGAAGCTGATGACGTTTTGGGAACTTTAGCAAAAAAACTTTCAAGTGAAGTAGATGAGGTTATAGTTATCACTGGAGATAAAGATCTTGCTCAGATAATGAGTGGGAATATAAAAATAGCTTTACTAGGTAAAGGCGAGGGAGGAGAAGGATTTAAGATTCTATCCACACCTGAAGATGTTGAAAATCATTTAGGAGTAAAACCTGATAAGATACCTGATCTTTTTGCTCTTATTGGAGATAGTAGTGATGGAATACCAGGAGTAAGAAAAATTGGAATAAAAAAAGCTATACCAATGCTTGAGAAATATATTGATTTAGAGGGAATCTATGAAAATATAGATAAGCTTACTGAACTTCCAGGAATAGGGAAATCTTTAATAAATAATCTTTGTGAAGATAGAGAATTAGCTTTTCTTAGTAGAAAATTAGCGACTATAGAAAGTGATTTAGAAGAGATTGAAGTAGTGTCATCAGATATAAAATATAATATAGATAGGGATAGCATGAGAAAGCTTTTTCTTGAGCTAGAATTTAAATCTCTTATCAAAAAAATGGATTTGGAAGATATTACAATATTAGAAGATCAAGATTTTGATAGTGTAGAATACACTCCTGTCGATACAGAAATAGTTGAGAGTGAAAAAGAATTTGATTTATTACTAGAAAAGATAAGAGAAAAGGGAAGGATTTATCTATATCCATCAATTAACGGGATATGTATAGCATTAAAGGATAAAAATTATTATATACCATTGAATCATATGCCACTTTTGAATTTTAATCTTCCAATAGAAAAAGCACAGAAGATTTTTGAGCTTAAATTACCTTTAGTTACATATGATGCAAAATTATTATATCATTTGGGATTTAATATAGAGAGCGGTGATATAGAAGCAGATCTTTTAATATCAAATCATCTTATTACATCTTCAACTAAAGATGATTTCACACTTTTAGCCGATAGGTATTGTGAAGCAAAACTTCAAGATTATAAAGAAAAATTTGGAAAGCAAGAGATAAACCTTTTATCAGCAGATGAATGGGGAAAATATATAGGTGAATTTGCAAGATCGCTTTATCAATCGTATAAGAAGATAGACCATGAGTTGAAAAGCATGGAACTTGAGAAATCACAAAGAGAGATTGAACTACCACTAATAGAGATACTTGCTTATATGGAAAAAGTTGGAATAAAGATAGATTCTAAATATTTTCAAACTTATTCAACAGAGTTGAATGAGAGGCTAGAAGAGATA
>JBOFTG010000193.1:0-3941 GCA_051651945.1 Fusobacteriaceae bacterium
CTGTGGCAACACGATTAAAAGTCGTGTGCTCTACCAGCTGAGCTAATGACGCATTTGGAGCGGGAAACCAGGTTCGAACTGGCGACATTCAGCTTGGAAGGCTGACGCTCTACCAACTGAGCTATTCCCGCAACAAGAATAAGTATACCATATAATACTTATTCTGTCAACTTTTTATTTTTGAATCTTAAACTTTCCATTAAGTGATTTTTTTAACATAAGTACAAACTCCATTTTTTTCCCCATCATAAGAGGAATTATATATTGATTTTTATCCTCTGTTATAATATCTATCACCACTTGAATTTCAGCTTTTTTACCAATCTGAAGTTCTTTTAAAGTACAAGTTTCAATTTTGTTAAGATCAATTTCTACTTTCTCATACTTTAAAATGTTACCAACTAAATCCAACTCCACACTATACCCCGCAACCGTTCTTAAATGTTTTAGTGCTACATATAAAAAAAGTGCTCCAAATATAAGATTGGTGTATTTTATCTCGTCAATCGTTCCTATATAAAATTGATAAAGTGAGATTAATAAAATTGGAACTCCTGTTCCCAGCCACATGATAACTCTTTTTAATTCGAGAAAAAATTTTTTTCTTGAATTAAGGTTATCTAAACTACTTTTCCCTATTTTTTTTATAAAATCTTCATAGAAAACCATTATTTTAAAACCTCTTTCTTATGCTCTAGATTATGAATTGCATTTATGTATCTAACTGTTTTTGTTTTTCCTCTTACTAAAAGAGTTTGAGTTCTTGCTATCTCTCCTCTTTTTTTAACTCCCTCTAAAAGATCTCCAGAAGTCACTCCTGTAGCTGAAAATATTACCTCATCATCTTTTACCATATCATCCATCTTTAAAACATCTCCTACATTCAAACCCATCTCTTTACATCTAATTTTCTCGTAATTAGATATTTTATCATTCTCAAGAGATACCCCTTTAACTTCACTTCTCAGTTTTAACCTTGCTTGCATGTCTCCACCTAGAGCTTTTAATACCGCTGCCGAGATAACTCCTTCCGGTGCTCCTCCTATTCCATAAAGCATATCTACATCCGAATCAACAAGACATGTAAGTATAGAACCAGCAACGTCTCCATCAGGAAGAGCATATACTCTTATTCCTAATTTTTGAAGTTCTTTAATGATATTTGAATGTCTTGGTTTATCTAAGACAACAATTGTAAGTTCACTTAAACTTTTTCCCGTTGCTTCTGCTACAATCTCTATATTTTCCATAAGAGGTTTTTCAAGATCTATCTTACCCTTCGCTTCAGGTCCTACACAAAGTTTTTCCATATACATATCTGGTGCTTTTAAAAAACTACCTTTATTTCCAACTGCTAATACAGCTATTGCATTAGCTTGACCTTGAGCTGTCATTCTTGTTCCTTCTACTGGATCTACAGCTATATCAACTGCAGTGGCATATTCGACATCTTTTCTTCCTACTTTCTCTCCTATATAAAGCATTGGAGCTTCATCTATCTCTCCCTCTCCGATTACTATTTCTCCCTGAATACTTATCTCATTTAACATAGTCCTCATTGCGTCAACTGCTGCTTGATCAGCTGCTTCTTTGTCCCCTCTTCCAATCCACTCATGTGCTGCTAGTGCTGCTGCTTCTGTTACTCTTGCAAATTCCATAGCTAATTCTCTTTTCATTCTCTATCCCCTTATATTTTTTATTGGTTTGCTGGCCTATATATAATTTCTCCATCTTTAATAAGCTTGTGTTTATCTCTTCCCATTTTTTCCCTATAAAATTCATTTTTCATCTTTGAAATTTTTTCCTCATAAAGATTAATCTCTTTACTATACCCTACAATTTTAACATCTAATTCCTCTATGTGTTCTTCAAGTTTATTTAATTTATTCATACTCCTACTTATTTTCGGTATAAAAAATACAACATTTCCTGCTAAAAAAATCAACATAATTATAAAACCAGGTAATCTTTTCATCTATCTATCTCCATCTTATTTTTTTACCATCTTAGCAAGAGTTTGTAATTTTTTACTGATAAGTCTTTTTGAAACTGGAGATACCTTATCTGTAAAAAGTATGCCTTCTAAATGATCGTACTCATGTTGAAAAGCTCTAGAAAGAAGATCTTCCGCGATTTCTGTTACTGTCTCACCTTTTTCATTTAAATATGTAGCTTTTACTGTTTTTGATCTTTTCACACCTCTATATATTCCAGGAACACTCAGACATCCCTCTTCATTTTCCTCTATCTCTTCTGAATACTCAAGCTCCGGATTTATAACTTTTCTTATTATTCCATCTCCTGTATCAATAACAAAAATTCTCTTATCTACACCTATCTGTGGAGCTGCAAGTCCAACACCTTTAGCTTCCTCCATAGTTTCTACCATGTCATCCAATATTTTCAAAATCTCTTCATCTATTTTTTCTACCTTTACAGCTTTTTTTCTCAGTGATTCTTCACCATATGTTTTTATATCGTATCTCATCTCTTCTCCTTATATTTCAAAATTTTTATATCAAGTTTATCGGATCTATATCCACTACAACTCTAATATCTCTATCTTTTTCTGTTTTTTCAAGATCTTGTCTAAGTTTTTTCTTGAATACATTTATAGCTTCTCTCTGTCCTTTTATAAATATATTCTGTCTATAGCGATCTTTAACTTTATAAACGAGGGATTTTAACGGTCCATATATTTCAACTCTATCATCCAATATACTATTATAGATATTTTTTGATATTTGTTCAAGCTTAACTTCATTTTTTGACGATATTCCTATATTTATAATTTTTGAGAAAGGTGGATAAAAAAGAATTTTTCTATCATCAATCTCTTTTCTATAGAAATTTTCATAATCTGTTTTCACAACATCTTGAAATATATGATTTTCTGGTTGATATGTTTGGATTATAACATGACCCGCTTTTTCGGCTCTTCCTGCTCTTCCAGACACCTGTGTAAGAAGCTGAAAAGTTCTTTCACCCGATCTAAAATCTGGAAAAGCCAAACTCATGTCTGCTGATATAACTCCTACCAATGTTACATTTGGAAAGTGAAATCCCTTTGTTATCATCTGAGTTCCTACCATTATCTTATATTTTTCAGCCAAGAAATCATGATACATCTGTTTATGAAAACCTCTCTCTTTAGATGCATCAGAATCAACTCTTAAAACTTCCAATTGAAATATTTTTTCTAATTCCTCAGCAATCCTCTCCACACCTTTTCCACTATGTGAAATATTTTCACTTTTACACTTGCTACATCGTCCCACAAATTTATGTGCTACTCCACAGTAATTGCACTTTAATCTGTTTTCTCTCTGATAATAACTATATTTTATAGAACAGTGTGGACACTCCTCTACATGACCACAACCTTTACATTGTACATATGTAGAGTAACCCTTTCTATTAATGAGAATAACTACCTGTTCACCTCTTATTAAAACATCTCTCATCTTTTCTAAAAGTTTCTCACTAAAAAATGGATTTTCTTCCTGTTTCATATCCACAATCTCTATTTTAGGAAGTTGCGAACTATTAAACCTGCTTTCTAACTTAAAAAGTCTAAAAATTCCTTTCTCAGCATAGTAATATGATTCCACAGATGGAGTTGCTGATCCAAAAATCACTTTTGCACCTTCCAGTTCAGCTCTTTTTATAGCAACCATCTTAGCATTATATCTTGGATTTGTATCCTGTTTATATGTAGTTTCATGCTCCTCATCAATTATTATATATTGTAAATTTTTTATCGGAGAAAATATAGCTGATCTTACCCCTAAAACTACTCTTTTCTTTCCTTTAGTTATCAGATCCCACTCAATATTTTTCTCACTTTCTGTAAGCTTACTATGAAGAACTGCTAAATCTCTTCCAAACTCAATATGAAAACGATTTATTATCTGTGGAGTAAGTGATATTTCTGGAACTAA
>JBOFTG010000194.1:0-4920 GCA_051651945.1 Fusobacteriaceae bacterium
TCAACAAGTTTCATAACAGGAGCTGGATTGAAAAAGTGCATTCCGATAACTCTTTCTGGGAGCTTTGTAGCTGAAGCAATCTCTGTAATAGAGAGAGAAGATGTGTTAGTAGAGAAAATAGTTTCATCAGAACAGATAGAATCTAATTTAGAGAAAAGCTGTTTTTTCAGTTCGATTTTCTCAGAGATAGCTTCAATAACGAGATGAGCATCTTTAGCATCCTCTAAATTTGTTGTGGCATTTATTTTAGAAAGAATATTCAATTTTATTTCAGGTGTGATTTTTTCTTTTTCAATTAGCTTGTTTAGAGTTTTTTCTATACTTTGAATTGATTTTGTAAGAGCTGATTCTGAGATATCAGTTATCATAACGTCATGCCCACTAGTTGCAAAAACTTGAGCTATACCAGTTGACATAACTCCAGCACCAATAATAAAAATATTCATTTTACCCTCCTAAAATTTGGTTTTCTTTTTTCTAAGAATGCACTCATTCCCTCTTTTTGATCGGAATTTGAGAAGCATAATCCAAATAAACTACTCTCAATAAACATAGAGGTTGTTTCATCAACTTGAATCCCTTTGTCGATAGCTTCTTTAGAATATCTAACAGCTTCTTTAGAGTTTGAAGCTATTGTCTGTGCCATCTCGTAAGCAACCTCCCAAAGTTTATCGTGTTCAACAACTTTGTTCACCAATCCTATTCGGTAAGCTTCTTCAGCATCTATGATAGCTCCAGTGTAGATAAGCTCTTTTGCTTTAGAGACACCAACTAATCTTGGTAATCTTTGAGTTCCACCAGAGCCAGGGATAACACCTAATCCAACTTCTGGTTGACCAAATTTTGCTTTTTGAGATGAGATTCTAATATCACAAGCCATAGCTAATTCACACCCACCTCCAAGAGCAAATCCGTTTATAACTGCTATTACAGGTTTATTTATACTTTCAACAGCATTAAAAGCTTTTGTTCCGAAATTTCCAAACTCTTTAGCTTCTTTTACAGTTAAATTTTTCATAAAGCCGATATCAGCACCAGCCACAAAAGAACGACCTTCTCCAGTTAAAAATATAACAGAGATATCTTCATTCTCTCTTAAATTTAGAAAACACTCTAAAATCTCTTTATATGTGTCCTCGTTCAGGGCATTTAAAGATTCAGGTCTATTAATTTTAACAGTGCAAATATCATCTCTGAATTGAACTAAAATATTTTTAAAAATCATAAAATTCCCCCCTATCTCGAATTTTGATAACTCATTTAAATATCAGGCATTTCACTTATTACCTCAACAAAATAAAAAAGTCAAATTTTTTATTTTTAAACTTAAAACTATCCTTTTGTATATAAAACGTATTTTAAGTTCAATAAAAAAACTTTTTTATTTTAAGTATTGACTTGTAAAAAAAGTTGAAGTATATATAGCTAGTGGTCAAACAAGAGTAAGCACTCACTTACATTCTGCAATAAAATTTATGAGAAAATAAAATTTTAGGAGGAAATTATGGGAACCTTAGTCGCAATTTTAAAACTGAGTCCAGTATTGGTCTTAGCAGGTCTTATGATGAATGGATATGACGCATTATTGGCAGCACCTTTAGCAACCGTCTATGCAGCAATGATTGCTGGTGTGGTATCAAAAAAGAAAACGAATGAGATAATTGATGCTTGTATAGACAATGCAAGAGAGATGCAGATTGCATTTTTTATCTTGATGATGGCTTATGCAATGGCAGAAGCATTTATGGCAACGGGAGTTGGAGCGTCAATAATTAATATAGCCTTGGGATTTGGATTGACAGCAAGAACAGTAGCTGTAGTTGGTATATTTGTGACATCAATTCTATCAATTGCAACAGGAACAAGTTGGGGAACATTTGCAGCTTGTGCACCAATATTTTTATGGCTCAATCATATAGTTGGTGGAAATCTATATTTGACACTAGGAGCTATAGCTGGTGGAGCTTGTTTTGGAGATAACATAGGTCTTATCTCTGACACAACAATAGTAAGCTCTGGAATTCAGAGAGTTGAGGTTGTAAAAAGAATTAGACATCAAGGATTTTGGTCGGCATTTGTTTTAGTTTCAGCAGTTATAACGTTTTATATTGTGAGTGTTATGATGGGATTACCAACAGAGATTGGAAGCCCTGTTGAAGCTATAAATCAGATTCCAGAATCAGCTTGGGTAGCACTTCAAGAAAAAAGAGAGAGTGCTGTTGCACTTCTAAATCAAGTTAAAAGTGGAGTTCCATTCTATATGGTTATTCCGTTAGTCTTAGTTTTAATTTCGGCATTTAGAGGATTAAATACACTTCTTTGCTTATTTGTAGGAATATTCTCATCATTCATATTTGGTATGTTTGCAGGAACTGTAGAGAGTTTCTCAGCATTTTTAGATTTAGTTTACAGTGGATTTGAAGGAGCAGGGTCTTGGGTTATTGTGATGATGATGTGGGTTGCAGCGTTTGGTGGAATAATGAAAATTATGGATGCGTTCAGACCAATATCAATTTTAATCAAAAGAATATCAGGAAATGTAAGACAACTTATGTTTTACAATGGAGTTTTATCTGTTTTAGGAAATGCAGCACTTGCTGATGAGATGGCACAGATTGTAACTATAGGTCCAATTATAAAAGAGCTTGTAGAAAAAAATGTTAAAGGAAGTGAAGAGGATATTGAAAAATTAAGACTCAGAAATGCAACTTTTAGTGATGCACTTGGAGTTTTCGGGTCACAACTTATTCCGTGGCATGTTTATATAGGGTTCTATTTGGGGATTGCAAATGCAGTTTATCCATTGGTAACATTTACAGCAATAAGTATTATAAAGTTTAATTTCATGGCATATATAGCTGTTGGTAGTATTTTGATACTTACATTGACAGGATTAGATAGACTTATTCCAAGATTTAGCCTTCCTTCAGAACCTGAGGTAAGTTTAATCGAAGATGACGAAGAGATTGAATTAAATAACGAAATAGAGGAGATTGCATAATGGAAAAATCAATGATTAGGTTAAGAATGAGTTCGGCAGATGCTCATTATGGAGGGAACTTAGTAGATGGAGCTAAAATTTTACAACTCTTTGGAGATGTTGCCACAGAGTTGTTAATAAAAAATGATGGAGATGAAGGTCTTTTCAAAGCTTATAGTGAAATAGAGTTTATAGCACCTGTTTTTGCTGGAGATTACTTGGAGATTACAGGAGAGATTACAAAAATTGGTAAAACTTCAAGAGGTATGAGTTTTGAGGCTAGAAAAGTTATAGTTCCAAGAGTTGATATTTCAGAATCAGCAGCAGATTTTTTAGAAGAATCTATATTAGTTTGTAAAGCGGTTGGGACTTGTGTTGTTCCAATGAGTTCACAGAGAAAGGGGTAGCTATGGAGAAATTGATAATAACAGCGGCTATATGTGGAGCTGAAGTTACAAAAGAACATAACGAGGCAGTACCATATACGGTTAAAGAGATTGCGGATGAAGCTCACAGTGCATATTCTGCTGGAGCTAGTGTTATTCATCTCCATGTGAGAGAGGATGATGGGACTCCAACACAGAGAAAAGAACGTTACTCTGAGTGTATAAAAGCTATAAAAGAGAGATGTCCAGATGTTATAGTTCAACCTTCAACAGGTGGATCGGTTGGAATGAGCTCTAATGAAAGATTGGAGCCTGTTTATTTAAAACCAGAGATGGCAACTTTAGATTGTGGGACACTCAATTTTGGTGGAGATGAGATATTTTTAAATACTGAAAATATGATAAAAGAGTTTGCTACTAAAATGTTAGAAAACAATGTTAAACCAGAGGTTGAAGTTTTTGATAAATCAATGATAGATGCTGCAATACGATTAACTAAAAAGGGATTCATAAAAGAGCCTGTACACTTTAGCTTTGTAATGGGTGTGAATGGTGGAATTTCTGGTGAGTTGAGAGATTTCGTCTTTTTAAAAGATAGTTTACCAAAAAATTCGACATACTCTGTAGCTGGAATAGGAAAATTTGAGTTTACTCTTGCAGCAGCTTCTATAATATCTGGAGGGCATGTTAGAGTTGGATTTGAAGATAACATATATTTGAGTAAAGGGGTTTTAGCAAAAAGTAATGGAGAGCTTGTTCAAAAAGTTGTAAGATTGGCAAATGAGTTAGGAAGAGAGATTGCAACTCCAGATGAAGCAAGAAAAATATTGGGGTTAAAATAGGAGGTTTTTATGAAAAAGGGATGTAAATTCGGAACACATAGAGTGATTGAACCAATAGGAGCTTTACCACAAGCTGCTCAAAAAATTTCTAATAATACTGAGATTATGTCAAATGAGATTTTGATAGATGTTCAAACATTGAATATAGATTCTGCTAGTTTTACACAGATAAAAGAGGTTTGTAATAGAGATGAGAAAAAAATGGCAGAGATGATTCAAAATATAGTAGCTGAAAGAGGAAAGATGCAAAATCCAGTTACTGGGTCTGGTGGAATGCTAATCGGAACAGTTCAAAAGATTGGAGAGGATTTCATAGATAAAAATTTAAAAGTTGGAGATAAGATAGCAACACTTGTTTCTCTATCTTTAACACCTCTGAAAATAGAATCAATAAAAAAGATAAACATATCTAATGATCAGGTGGATTTAAATGCAAAAGCTGTTCTTTTTGAGAGTGGAATCTATGCTGTTTTACCGAAAGATATTCCTGAAAAGTTAGCACTAGCAGCACTAGATGTAGCTGGAGCTCCTGCTCAAGTAAAAAAACTTGTGAGAGAGGGAGATACAGTTTGCATAATCGGTGGAGGGGGAAAATCTGGAGTTCTTTGCTGCTATCAAGCCATGAAAAATGTTGGAGAATCAGGAAAAGTTATTGTGATTGAATATTCTGAGGCGAATGCACAGAGAATAAGAGAGTTAGGATTAGCTCACA
>JBOFTG010000195.1:0-5753 GCA_051651945.1 Fusobacteriaceae bacterium
GGATGTGGGTAATCCGCTACTTTCTTTTCAGATACAACAACACCTATATGACCATACCATTCAAGTGGCTTTAAGGTCTTATTTTTTATTATTATATCTCCCACTCTTATCTTGTCCCAATTAACAGCAAGTTTTTCAATAGGTTGCCATCTATTTTTATAATTTTTAGCATTCGTGCAACCCAGAAAAAACAGGGTTAAAATTGCAACTAAATATTTTATAAACAATTTTTTTTCATAGTCTTTACCTTTTAAATTTTATCTATATTCCTATTTTTTTCTCTAGGATTATTTTATACTAAAAATCATAAAAACACAAACTAAAATCATGTTTTGAAATAGTGAGAAACATATGGTATACTATATAGTAAAAGAAACTTTTTGAAAGGGGTAGTTATGGAGATATTCAAGACCATTAATGATAAATTGCATAGAATAGAAACAATAGAAGACGGCGCTTGGATAAATCTTGTATCCCCATCTCAACAGGAGATACAGGAACTTTCTAAAAAACTCAATATCGAAGAGCAGAGTCTTATGGCTGCTTTAGATACCGAGGAAAGACCAAGAATAGAGATTGAAGACAATGAAATTTTAATAATTACAGATGTCCCATATCTTGAGAAAAATTCAAATACCATCTCCGGAGTAACTTATTCAACACTTCCACTTGGTATTATAATAACAGATAAAAATATAATAACAGTAGCCACAACAGAGGTAAGCCTTCTTACAACTTTTAAGACAGGAGCTTCTAAAGGGTTTCATACTCATAAAAAAACAGCTTCTCTACTTCAAATGCTCTACAGAAATGCAGCCAACTATCTTATCTATCTTAGAAATATAGAGAAACTTTCTAAAGAGTGGGAGACTGAGCTCTATGAATCTCAGAGAAATGAAGAAATTTTAGCACTTCTTGAACTAGAAAAATCTCTTGTATATTTTTCTACCTCTCTTAAGAGCAATGGAAGTGTTCTTGAAAGATTATCTAGACTCAGAATAATGAAGCAATATCCAGATGATTTAGAACTTCTAGAAGATGCTATTATAGAAAATAAACAGGCGATAGAGATGGCAAAAATCTACTCTGATGTCCTAAGTGTGGTCATGGATGTATTTGCATCTGTAATCTCAAATAACTTTAATATACTTATGAAAAGATTAACTTCAATAACAATAGTTATGGCTGTTCCCACTATTTTATCGGGAATATGGGGTATGAATGTAAATGTTCCTTTTTCTTCAAATCCAGCAGGTTTCTTTTCAGTTATACTTATAATAGTTATCACAACAGTACTTTTAGCTATTATGCTTATCAAAAAGAAGCTCCTCTAAAAATTGAGGAGCTTCTTTTT
This sequence comes from Fusobacteriaceae bacterium, assembly GCA_051651945.1. Taxonomy (GTDB): domain Bacteria; phylum Fusobacteriota; class Fusobacteriia; order Fusobacteriales; family Fusobacteriaceae; genus JAGNZR01. The sequence goes on from JBOFTG010000195.1 coordinate 1,355, forward strand.
TTAATTTTTATAAAATTTTGCTTCTAATTTTTTTCTACTCTCATAATACACTTCAAACATAACAGGTATTACAATAAGAGTTAGAATTGTTGAAAATGTCAGTCCAAATATAACAGCTATCGCCATACCTTTATACCTTTCACTTCCCTGTCCAATTCCCAAAGCTAGAGGTATCATTCCAAATACAGTTGTAAGTGTTGTCATAAGTATCGGACGAAGTCTTGTTCTTCCGGCTTCTATCAGACCATCCCAAACTTTATACTCTCTCTCTTCCACTAAAATCTTTATATAATCTATTAAAACTATAGCATTATTTACAACTATTCCCGCAAGCATTATAATTCCTACAAATACCATGGGATTATTCTTCTGACTAGTTATAAGAAGACCTGCATACACACCTGTAACTGCAAGAGGAACTGTTATCATAACTATTGCCGGAAGTATATATGATTCAAACTGTGCTGCCAATATAAAGTAAACAAGGAAAAGTGATACTAAAAGTGCAAAGTTAAGATGTTCGTTTACCTCTTTCATAGATCTTGAATCTCCTCCAAACTCTATTCCTATATTTTGAGGAAGACCTATCTCATATATCATATCATCCACTACACTCTGAGCAGCTTTTAAGTTTACCGTTCCAGTAAGGTTAGCTTCTATTTTTACAAGCCCTATCTTATCTTCTTTCTCTATATCTGCTGGTCCCTCTGCTATTACCAAATCAGCTATATCACGAAGTTTTAAAGATTTTTTATCCTTTGTTTTTATCCTAGCATCCATAAGTAAATCAAGGGATTGTCTATATTTTTTATCCAGTTGAAGCGTAAGATCTAACTCTTCATTTAAAGTTTTAAGTTTTATAGGAGTTCCACCTAAAATCTGATAACTTATAGCCATACCCATATCATTTATATTTACACCATAATACTCAAGTTTTTTCCTATCTAAAACAAGTCTTGCCTCGGGATTTCCACTTATAATAGAGCTGCTGATATCTACAAACATAGGATTTTTTTCCATCTTTTCAATAAGATTTCTAGTTATGTACTTTACTTGATTCATATTATCTGAACGAAACATAACAGAGAAATTTTTACTAGCTCCACGTCCATAAGCCATTCTCGGAACAAAATTAAGTTTCACATCAGGAATCGCTCCAACATATTTTCTAGTCTCACTCATAATCTCAAATATTGGACGTTTATCCTCTCTTTCTGATTTGTATCCAACATCTATAACAACAGATACAGCACTTTTAGATACCGATGTTGTATAACTCTTAGTTGAGCTATTTTTCATTACAGCACTCTCTACAATCTTTGAAACTCTATTTGCTTTTTCTACATCCATACCACTCGGAAGTTCAGCTATTACAGTGTATACTCCATCATCTGTCTGTGGTTGAAATTCTGAGCCTATAAATTTACCACCATAAACTACAACTCCTATAAAAAGAGCTAATATTCCTGCTAAAGTAATAAATCTATTTTTTAGAGCTAACTTAAGAACTCCGGTGTATTTACCCTTACAAAAATCGAGTAGCTTTCCATCTTCATGGATAGTTTTTTTATCTTTTAAAAGTCTTGAACTCATCATAGGTACAAATGTCAAGGCAACTATAAGAGATGCCATAAGTGAGAACGCTATAGAGTAGCACATATCTTGATACATCTCTTTTGCTCTTCCCTCTCTTAAAACAATAGGTACAAAAACTGCTACTGTAGTTGCAGTAGAAGCTATTATAGGTACAAGTACTTCGGTTGCACCATTTTCAGAGGCCTCCATTCGGTCTTGACCAAGTTCGGTAAGGTGTCTAAAAATATTATCTAAAACAACAACCGAATTATCAACAAGCATACCAACTCCTAGTGATAGACCCATAAGAGATATCATGTTAAGTGAGATATCTTTCAGTCCAAAAAAACCAAAAGTTGAGATTATCGATACCGGGATAGCTATCGCAACTATAAATGTGGCTCTTATATCTTTTAAGAAAAAATATAGGATTATTACTGCTAAAAGTAAACCTGTTAAAGCATTATTTCTAACTGCATCTATCGAATTATTTATATCTTTAGCAGTATCTCTTGTTATTGTAAACTTTGTTCCTGTGGGCAGAAGTGACTCTAACTCTTTTAACTCCTCTTGAACATCTTCAGAGATATCAACTGCATTCCCCACATCTGTTTTAGATATTGATAGTATTATGTTGTCAACACCATCAGCTCTTCCATAACTACTTCTATCTTTAGAATCAAGTTTTATACTGGCTACATCACTTAGATAAAGTGTCTCTCCACCATCATTTTTTATAACTATCTCTTGGACATCTTCAAGAGTTTTAATCTCTCCAAAAACTCTTACTAGATACTCCTTATCACCCTCACGGACATAACCAGCTGGAAAATTCAAACTAGCTTTTTTTAAAGTAGCATACAGATCTGAGATATTAAGACCATATGTTTCAAGCTTATCAGGATCGATGCTTACACTGACCTCTCTCTCATCTCCACCGTTTATAGTGATTTCTCCTACACCCTCTATCCGCTCAAGTCTTGGAACAACAACATTATCAGCAAAAATCTTAAGTGTTACCAGATCGCTTCCATTTATACCTATCATTATTACCCTATCCGAGTTTCCAGATGATTTAGATATTGTAGGTTCTTTTATCTCTTCAGGAAGCTGGTTTCTTATACGATTTACAGCTGTAACAAGTTCATTTACCTTATCATCTATCTTCACGCCATACTCAAACTCCACAGTAAGAGATGAATTTCCCATACTAGACTTTGTTGTAACTCTACGAATTCCCTCTACTTTGGTAAGACCCTTTTCTATCTCTTTTGTCACCAAGTTCTCCATATCTTCTGGAGATGCACCTCTCCAATCAGCTCTTATTCTTGCTGTGGGCATATTAAAATTTGGAAAAAGTTGAGTTTTTAAATTTGTTAAAACTAAAAATCCTATTATGGTCATGGAGATGATTATCATCATTGTTACCACAGGACGTTTTATTGAAAATTTTGCAATGTTCATAACCCCTCCACTATTTTTGCACAGTTATTTTGTCTTTATTGCTCAAAATATATTGCCCGTCAACCACAAGTTCCAATCTTCCTACTAATTCAGAAGATATTATCTCAACTAAATCGCCATCAGCATATCCTCTATCTATCTTTATCTCTCTTGCTTCTCCATTTTCTACTATAAATATATATGAAAAAAGATCCTTTACAACTATTGCACTTTTAGGAACAGCATATGTTTTTTTCTTTCCAGATTCAACTTTTATCTTTGCATACATCCCTTTTTTCAAAATTCCATCACCGTTATCAACAGCTATTTTCACTTGATATTTTTTTGTATCTTTTGTTGCAACTGGGTTTATCTCAACTATCGAACCTTTATAGATTTTATCTATTCCCTCAATCTGAAGCTCAGCACTATTTCCAACCGCCACTCCAGTTATCTCAGAAACTGAAACACCTGTTTTCACATACATTTTACTATCATCAACTACTGTGAAAAGCGATTTTTGTTTTTCAATCTGAGCAAACATTTTCTCATTCAAATCTGTTACAATACCTGTTATCTCAGATTTTACCTCTAACTCTTCAAAATCTTTTTTTGTTGCTAGATAAGTTGCTTTTGCATCTTCTGAATTAGAGTAACTCAGATCATAAGTTGCTTTTTTTGTAAGAAACTCATCTTCTGAAATGTATTTATCCTTTCTTAACTCTTCGAGTTTTTTAAAATTTATACTTTTTGTCTGATAATCCGAGATACTCGAGCCATATTTTGCTTTAGCTTTAAAGTATGCTGATTCCGTAGGTTGATCTTCTAACTTGATAACTATCTCACCTTTTTCAACACGTTCACCATTTTTCTTACTTATTCTCACTATCTTTCCACCTGTTTTAGTAATCTCTGTAACTTCATTTTCAGGCTCCAATGTTCCACTTGAGATACTAGTCCTTACTATATCTATCTCTTGTAAAACTGCTGTTTTCACAACTTTGTTTACAGCTTCTCTAGAACGTTTTTTTGTTTTATCACCACATGCTACCAAAAAAATTGAGATTGCCAATACCATAAATATTTTTTTCATTTTCCCCCCATTATCTAAGTAAAGATCTATATTGCTCATATGCCAAATAATATTTAAACTCAGCTCCTATAAGTTCTAACTCTGATTCTAAAAGATTTTTCTCTATCTCCACAAGAGTTACGGCATCACTGAGTTCCATCTCGTAACGTCTGCTCTCTAAGTTATAATTTTCTCTTGCTGATTCTAAAGCTGATTTTTGCTCTTCAACTATTCCTCTATATTTTAAGAGATTAAGATAGCTAGTTCTTATATTTAATTCAATTGCATCTTTTGCTTTCAACTCTAGAT
>JBOFTG010000196.1:0-6405 GCA_051651945.1 Fusobacteriaceae bacterium
GAAATTTTAGATGGCGGTGGAACAAAAAAAATAACAATTTCAAATGAATTTTTTATAGTAAAGGATTACACACATATCTACATAGAAAAAAAAAGAGATTAAAAATAGTTTTTCTGATGTTAAACTGACTGTTCCAGGAAAAATTATATTTGGAGATTATGAAATTGAAGCTAAATTATCTTCAATTGAAGAAAAAATTAGTAAAAACATTGATACTATTTTGACAAACTTTAAAAAAAATGATACTTTAGTTATAAGACAGAGAAAAGCTGGAGATAAAATAGTGCCTAAAGTTATGAAAAATCAGAAAAAATTAAAAGATATTTTTATAGATGAAAAGATTCCTAAAGATATTAGAGACTCAATTCCTATACTGTCATTTAAAGAGGAAATCTTTTGGATAGCCGGTATAAAATTTAGTGAAAAACATTTGAAAAAACAAGATGAAAACCAGTGGACTGAAATAGTTGTAAGGAGGATAAATAAGTGAATGAAAAAAAGAATGATGAAAAAGATCTAAATGAAGATCAAAAAATTCCTCAGCAGAAAAAAGAGGAAAAAGAGGGCTCTTCTCTTCAAGATGAGCTCAAAAATAAAAGAGATGTATTCAAAGAAAAATTATAAAACGAGATGGATGGAAAAGGTCCTGAAGAGGATAGAGGAAAATTCAATATAAAGGGACTCATAATGTTACTTTTTATTGTCACAATTTTTATGAGTTTGCCATCTCTTATGCAAGATAAAAAAGGAACTGTTATTGAAACTGTAAGTTATACTGAATTTTCAAATCTTCTTAAAGATAAAAAGATTATTCAGATTGAGGAAAAAGAGGGATATGTCTACGGAAATAAAAGCGAGACTCCAGCTGATGGTCAATACAAAGCTAGAATGATTACCGACAGGTTAGGAGGAGATCTTAAACTTCTTCAAATCGTAGATACTGAAGGAGCTGTTATCAAATCTGTTCCTCCTGAAGAGTTACCGTTTTTTCTTAATCTCTTAGTTTCATGGTTCCCTATGCTACTTCTTATAGGTGTATGGGTATTTATGTTATCTAAAATGAACAAAGGTGGAGCAGGCGGTGGTCCTCAAATCTTTAATATTGGTAAATCTAAAGTTAAAGAGGGTGGAGCTGAGCATACTAAGGTTACTTTTGCTGATGTTGCCGGAATAGATGAAGCAAAAGTTGAGCTTGAAGAAGTTGTTAACTTTCTTAAAGAACCTGATAAATATAAGCAGATTGGAGCTAAAATTCCAAAAGGTGTTCTTCTTCTTGGAAGTCCTGGAACAGGAAAAACTCTATTGGCTAAAGCTGTCGCTGGTGAAGCTGGTGTTCCTTTCCTAAGTATGTCTGGTTCTGAATTTGTTGAGATGTTTGTAGGAGTTGGAGCATCAAGAGTTAGAGATCTTTTCAACAAAGCTAGAAAAGCTGCTCCTTGTATTGTTTTTATTGATGAGATTGATGCAGTTGGAAGAAAAAGAGGAAGTGGACAAGGCGGAGGAAACGACGAGAGAGAACAGACACTTAACCAATTACTTGTAGAGATGGATGGATTCGGTAACGAGGAGACAATCATTATTCTTGCTGCTACAAATAGACCAGAAGTTCTCGATAGAGCCCTTATGAGACCCGGAAGATTTGATAGACAAGTTGTAGTAGATTCTCCAGATATCAAAGGAAGAGAAGAAATTCTTAAAGTTCATTGTAAAGATAAAAAATTAGATTCTACAGTTGATTTAGGAATAGTTGCCAGAAAAACTCCAGGATTTGTGGGAGCTGACCTAGCAAATCTTCTTAACGAGGCTGCAATACTTGCTGCTAGAGAAAGTAGAGAAGTTATCAGTATGAAGGATTTAGAAGAGGCCTCTGAAAAAGTAGCTATCGGTCCAGAGAGAAAATCAAGAGTAACAGTTCAAAAAGAGAGACACATTGTAGCGTATCATGAAGTTGGACATGCTATGACTCAACTTATGCTACCTCACACAGAACCTGTACATAAAGTTACAATTATTCCAAGAGGTTCAGCAGCTTTGGGTTATACTATGAGTCTTCCAACTGAAGATAGATATTTAAAATCTAAAAATGAATATATGTCTGAAATCAGAGTTCTTCTTGGTGGACGTGCAGCTGAGCAGGTAGTATTCAATGATATCACTACTGGAGCTAGTAATGATATCCAAAGAGCAACAGCTATTGCACATGCTATGGTTACAAAATTTGGAATGAGTGAAAAATTTGGTCCTATACTTTTAGATAGTACTGCCGAAGGAGATATGTTTGCTCAAAAACATTACAGTGATGTAACAGGTAAAGAAATTGATGACGAAATTAGAAAGATAATCAATGATGCATATAGTGATATGATTAAACTTCTTACTGACAATTATTCGATGTTAGATCATATATCTAAAACTCTTCTTATCCGTGAAACTATCACTGGTGATGAGTTAAAACTTCTTTTAGCAGGTAAATCTTTAGACGATACTGATGAAGAGTTAAAAGATGTTATTTTAGATCAATAAAAATTATACAATGAAAAAATAGTTTACAAAGACAGATAATTATGATATAATTATTTAGAATTTAAGCTAGGATTTGGGGTTTGCCTCCTATCTACTTGGCTTAAATAATAATGAATTAGGAGGAACACGGCTATGATGAAATCAAAAGTAGAAATAATCAGAGAGTTTGGAAAAACTGAAGCAGATACAGGATGTACAGAGGTACAGGTTGCTCTATTAACAGAGAAAATCAACCACTTAACTGGTCACCTTAAGACTCACAAAAAAGATCACCACTCAAGATTAGGACTTCTTAAAATGGTAGGACAAAGAAAGAGATTACTTAACTACTTAACTAAGAAAGACCTTGATGGTTACAGAGCTCTTATCGCTAAGTTAGGACTTAGAAAGTAATAAACAGAGAGATAGATTTATCTATCTCTTTTTTTATTACTTTTTTTATTTTTAAAATAAAACTTGAAAAATTAGTTTTATTTATGTATAATTCGATTGACTTAAAAACAAGTCGATTAAAATTAAGCCATCGCTTAGGCGGTAAAGGAGATCAAAATGGCAAAGGTGATTTTAAAAAAAGTGGAAAAAGAGTATCCTAATGGATTTAAAGCAGTTCATGGGGTTGACTTAGAGATTCGAGATGGCGAATTTATGGTTTTTGTAGGTCCTTCAGGTTGTGCAAAATCAACTACTCTTAGAATGGTAGCTGGTCTTGAGGAGATTACAGGAGGAGAAATCTGGATTGGGGATAAGATGGTAAATAATCTTCCACCTAAAGATAGAGGTATCGCAATGGTTTTTCAAAACTATGCATTATATCCTCACATGACAGTTTATGAAAATATGGCTTTTGGTCTAAAAATGGCAAAAGTTGATAAAAATGAGATAGATACGAGAGTTCGTGATGCTGCAGAAAAATTAGAAATAACTGAGCTTTTAGAGAGAAAACCAAAAGAGATGTCTGGTGGTCAAAGACAGAGAGTTGCAGTTGGAAGAGCTATAGTTAGAAAACCTGAAGTTTTCCTATTTGATGAGCCACTTTCAAATCTAGATGCAAAATTAAGAGTTTCGATGCGTGTTAGAATTACTCAATTACATAAAGAATTAAAAAAAGAGGGACAAACAGCTACAATGATCTATGTAACTCATGATCAAGTTGAAGCTATGACTATGGGAGATAGAATCTGTGTTCTAAACTATGGAAAAATAATGCAAGTTGATTCTCCTCTTAATCTATACAACAAACCAGCTAATAAATTTGTAGCAGGATTCATTGGTTCTCCAGCTATGAATATTATAGAAGCCACACTAGAAAAAAATGGAGAGACAACATACGTTGTTTTAGATAATAATAATAAAGTAGCTTTATCTTCTGAAAAGGCTTCAAAAATTCAATCTTATATAGGAAAAAAAATATGGTTTGGAATCAGACCTGAGAATATTGGAAACCACAATACAAATCCAGGTACAGATATTAACTTTATAGATGGAAAAGTTAATATTGTTGAACAGATGGGAAATGAAGAATTTATCTACTTCAGTCTTGGAAATATACAATACAGTTCTAGAATTCCAGTTGAAAAAGCTGAAAAAATAGAATATGGAGATCTTTGTAAATTCTATATTGATGCTGACAAATGTCATCTATTCGACTTTGAGACAGAGAACAATATAACATTATAACTTAATTAAAAAGATGAAGATTAAGCAAATATTATTTCGCTTAATCTTTATCTTTTTTTCATGCTAATAACAATCATATAAATCTTTAATTTTACAACTCAATCAATAAATGTTACTCTAAACAAACTATTATCTTTATAAAATTACAAAAATATCATCATTTCTGAATTAATTTTAATAATATATTGACATTGTGGTATTGTTGTTGTATTATTATTGACATATAGTACTAAAAAAAACCAAAATCAAATGAGGTAGGAGGAGAAAGATGCATAAGTACATATTTAGGAGATTATTAATGCTTATTCCAGTTCTTTTAGGAGTATCATTTCTAGTGTTCACAATCCTTTCGTTGACACCTGGGGATCCAGCACAACTAATTTTGGGAGAGAGTGCTCCCAAAGAATCAATCATTAAGTTAAGAGAAGAGATGGGATTAAACGATTCGTTTATAGTGCAATATTTTAACTTTATCAGAAAAGCTATTGTTGGAAATTTTGGAACAAGTTATACTACTGGAAGAGAAGTTTTCGGAGAGATTTTCCAAAGATTTCCAAATACTCTGCTTCTTGCTACACTAGGAGTTATTATATCGGTTTCAATTGGAATTCCTGTAGGTATAATTTCTGCAACAAAACAGTATACATTCATAGATAGTTTCAGTATGATTGCAGCACTTTTAGGAGTTTCAATGCCAAACTTTTGGTTAGGGCTAATGTTAATATTAACTTTCTCAGTAAAATTTAGATTGCTTCCTTCTGGAGGATTTGAGAGTTTAAAAAGTGTTATTTTGCCAGCCCTCACTTTAGGAGTTGGAGCTGCCGCAATAGTTACACGTATGACACGTTCATCTATGCTTGAAGTTATAAGACAAGATTATATAAGAACAGCTAGAGCAAAAGGAGTTTTAGAAAAAATAGTAATTAGAAAACATGCTCTTAAAAACGCTCTTATACCTGTTGTAACAGTTGTTGGACTTCAATTTGGAGGTCTTCTTGGTGGAGCTGTACTAACAGAATCTGTGTACTCTTGGCCAGGTGTAGGTAGAATGATGGTTGATGCCATAAGACAAAAGGATACACCTACAGTTCTTGCAACAGTAGTTTTCCTTGCAACAACATTCTCATTCGTAAATCTACTTGTAGATATTTTATATGCATATATTGATCCTAGAATCAAATCACAATATAAATAGGGGGTAGACAAAATGTCAGCTAATAATGATGTTAAAGTTGAAGCTGCTGCCAACAGCCAAAAAAGAAGTCAATGGGCAGAAGTTTGGAGAAGACTTAAAAAAAATAAGATGGCTCTTTTAGGATTAGGATTACTTGTTGCATTCATACTAGTAGCACTGTTTGCAGATGTTATTGCAAATTATGATAATGTTGTAATCAAGCAAAATCTTAGAATGAGATTACAACCTCCATCAGGAGAACACTGGTTAGGTACAGATGAATTTGGTAGAGATATTTTTGCTAGACTTATACATGGTGCTAGAGTTTCACTTAAAGTTGGAGTTCTTGCAGTTGGAATGTCTATTATTATAGGTGGAGTTCTAGGAGCTCTTGCAGGTTTCTATGGTGGAAAATTAGACAATGTTATAATGAGAATTATGGATATATTTCTTGCTGTACCAAGTATCCTTCTTGCTATAGCTATTGTTTCAGCACTTGGTCCAAACTTGATGAACCTAATGATTTCAATTTCGATTTCGTCTGTTCCAAGTTACGCAAGAATAGTTAGAGCCTCTGTTCTATCTATAAGAGATCAGGAGTTTGTAGAAGCTGCTAAAGCTATAGGTGCATCTGAAATGAGAATAATATTTAGACATATAATTCCAAACTCTCTTGCTCCAGTTATCGTTCAAGGAACTCTTGGGGTTGCAGGTGCAATCTTATCAACAGCAGGACTTAGTTTTATAGGGCTGGGTATTCAACCTCCAGCTCCAGAATGGGGATCTATGCTTTCTGGTGGAAGACAATACCTTAGATATGCTTGGTGGGTAACAACATTTCCAGGTGTAGCAATTATGATAACAATTCTTTCTCTTAACCTTCTTGGAGATGGACTTAGAGATGCACTTGATCCAAGACTAAAGCACTAATTATAGGGGGATATCGCAATTATGAATAATAAGTTATTAGAAATTAAAAATCTTACAATAAAATATATTACTGAAGATGAAGTTGTAGATGCAGTTAATGA
>JBOFTG010000197.1:0-3674 GCA_051651945.1 Fusobacteriaceae bacterium
AAACAGCAGATAGTTTTAGCTAACAAGATGGACCTTCTATGGGATCCTGCTAAATATGAGGAGTTCAAAAACTATGTAGAAGCTCAAGGAAACCTTGTTTTCCCAATATCTGTAATTCTTAACGATGGAATAAGAGAGATTCTTTTCAAAGCTTATGACAAAATTCAAAATATTGAAAGAGAAGTTTTAGAAGATGAAGCTGATATTAAACAGGTTTTAAGAGAGATTAAAGGTGAAGATAAAGATTACGTTATCACTGAGATCGAAGAGGGTGTTTTTGAGATTAAAGGTAGAATCGTTGATGACGTTCTTAACAAATATGTTATTACAATGGAGGAAGAATCTATAATTGAATTCCTACATATGATGAGAAATCTTGGTCTAGAAGAAGCTATGAGAGATGCTGGAATCCAAGATGGAGATACTGTTAAAATTGCAGATGTAGAATTTGATTACGTGGATTAATTAAATTATGGATAAAAAATATAATGGTATAGTAATTGCCGGACCTACAGGAGTGGGTAAAACTTCCCTCTCTATCAAACTTGCAAAAATTTTAAAGGGCGAGATTATCTCTGCTGATTCAGCTCAGGTTTTCAAAGGTCTTGATATAGGAAGTGCTAAAATATCTCAAGATGAGATGGCGGGTATCCCCCACCATCTTATCGATATTTTAGAGCCAATTCAAAAATATAGTGTTGGAGATTTTCAAAAAGATGCAGATTTTGTTATCAATGCCCTTGAGCAAAGAGAAGTTCTACCAATTATTGTTGGAGGAACAGGATTATATATAACCTCGGTTACTGAGGGGTTATCCTCTCTTCCACCAGCTAATCCAAAACTTCGTGATTCTTTTCAAAAATTTTCAACTTCTGAAATTTTCGAAAAATTAAAAGCACTAGATTCTGAAACTGCTGAAAATATCCATCCCAATAATCGTGTTAAATTAGAGAGAGCTTTAGAAGTTTGTATTCTTTCAGAAGATAAATTTTCAATTCTTTCTACTAAAAATATTAAAAATAATCATACTAATTTTTTAAAAATTGCTTTAGATAGAGATCGTGAAATATTATATAACCGAATCAATGAGAGGGTTGATATTATGATAGAACAAGGTCTTCTGAATGAAGTTACCTCTCTATATGAAAAGTATGGCAATGCTCTTAAATCACTAAATATCATTGGTTATTCTGAGATAATCGATTATCTTGATGGGAAATTATCACTCCAAAACGCTATTGAAAACATCAAACAAAATTCTAGAAGATATGCCAAAAGACAGTTTACATGGTTTAGAAATCGTGAGGATTATCTCTGGTATAATTTAGACATACTTACAGAAGATGAAATTATAGAAGATATTTTAATCAAAATATCTTCATCACATCTTGATTAACTCAACCGATTATGGTATTATCTAATTAGCTAATTTTTTAGGAGAACTTGAATGATAAAAAGAACTTTAATTCTATTTTTAATCATTTTGTTGACTGCTTGCTCAAATATAAACACTTATACTGTGAATGTTTTAGAAAGAGAACAGTTGAATTTGAAACTTAGAGATGTAAAAGAGGATTTATCTGAAAATAATAGTAAATCACTTCTAGAGATGATTGAACCATCTCTTAAAAACAACCATATCTCAAGTCAGATTAAAAATCTAAATTTTCAAAGAGTTAAAATCTTTTTTTCCCAGCCTGAATTTCAAGGCTCTTTAGCAAATAACATAATCGCTTTTAACTTTTCAGATACAACTTTTTATATGGAGTTAAAATATGAGTTCAAAGATGGAATATGGCAGATAACAGATATGAAAGAAAAAAGGAGATGATAGGTTTGAAGAAAAAAAATGAAATCAAAATCAATATTCCCTCTTCTCTTGAAAATCTTTCTCTTATTAGAGCACTTGTAAAAACTTATTTGGATATTCATCACATCGAAAGTAGAGATGTATTTCAGCTTTTATCAGCTGTGGATGAACTCGCTACAAATGTTGTAGAGCATGGATACCAATACCAAAGTGGAGATATTATAATTGAGATTCAAAAAAATAATGATATTATTCACTTGGTAGTTGAAGACAATGGATTAGGATTTGATGAGGAGAAAACAAGCAAAGAAGAGGGTGGCATGGGGCTCTTTCTTGCAAAAGCTATTGCAGATGACTTCAAAATTGAAAAAAAAATCAATGGCACAATATTTAAAATCGAAAAAAAAGTTAGGGAGGCAAAATAGTATGACAGTAGATTTTGAGATTATTGAAAAAAATATTGGAGATATTAAAGTTATTAAGGTTGTTGGAGAATTGGACGCTCTTGTAGCTCCTAAGCTCAAAGACAGAATTGCTAAATTAGTTGAAGGGGATATCACGAAATTTATAATAGATTTCGAAGGACTTGTTCATATAAATAGTTTGGCTATGGGAATTCTTAGAGGAAAATTGAGAGTTGTTAAAGAAGCTGGTGGAGACATTAAACTTATTAAATTAAACGAGCACATTAAAACTATATTTGAAATGATTGGGTTAGATGAAATATTTGAGATTTACGAAACAGAAGATAATGCTGTAGAAGCTTTTGACAGATAATTATTTTCAAAAAAAAATTTGAAAGGAATAGAATTATGACTTTAATTTTAGGTATTGGATTCTTAATAGCGTTAACAATTTTAGGTTCTATGCTATATAAAAAATCCGTTATTGATAAAAAAATAGATGAATTAAATAATCTTGAAGATGAGATTATGAAAGCTAATCTCAAATCTAAAGAGATTATTGAAAAAACTGAAAAAGATATTGAAAATAAAAAAATAGATGCTGAAAGAGAGGTTGTAGCTCTTAAAAAAGAAGCTGAACTTAAAGCAAAAGAGCATATTTTAGCTATGAAAGAGGAATCAGAAAAAGAAATTAAACTTTCTAAGGCTGAACTTATTCAGAAAGAGCAGAGACTTGCTAAAAAAGAGGAAACTTTAGAAAATAAAATAGAAAAACTTGAAGATAAATCTATCGAACTTGAAAAAATTTCTGAATCTCTAGATTCAAAAAAAGAAGAAATTGAACAGATTAAAATTTCTCAAGAAAATGAACTTCAAAGAATATCTGGAATCTCTAAAAATGAAGCTAAAGATATGTTATTAGATAAACTAAAAACTGAACTTACTCATGATTCAGCTCTTGCTATAAAAGATTTCGAACATAAGCTTGAAGATGAAAAAGATAGAATCTCTAAGAGAATCCTCTCTACTGCTATTGGAAAAGCTTCTTCAGAATATGTAGTTGATGCTACTGTTTCTGTTGTAAATCTTCCAAATGACGAGATGAAAGGAAGAATAATTGGTAGAGAAGGTAGAAATATCCGTGCTATTGAAGCTCTTACTGGAGTAGATATAATTATTGATGACACTCCTGAGGCTGTTGTTATCTCAAGTTTTGATGGTGTAAGAAGAGAAATTGCTAAACTTACTATTGAAAAACTTATATCTGATGGTAGAATCCACCCAGGTAAGATAGAAGAAGTTGTACATAAAGCTGAAAAAGAAGTTGAAAAAGATATTATTGTATCTGGAGAAGCTGCAATTATGGAGCTTGGTATACCTCATATGCATCCTGAAATTGTTAAAACTTTAGGTAGATTGAAGTTTAGAACAAGTTATGGACAAAATGTCCTTGTGCACTC
>JBOFTG010000198.1:0-5365 GCA_051651945.1 Fusobacteriaceae bacterium
TTTGGAACATCTACAACGTCATCTATCATTGCAAATTTAATATTAGGATAATCAGTAGCAACTTTTTTAGCTGCATCTGTCATTTGGAATCCTGTAGCTATTATCAGATCATAGTTTGCATCTGCATACTCTCTTAAGAACTGCTCATCTTCTGCTGATGAAGCTGGCTCTACATGTTTAAAATCAACACCTAAATCTTTTTTAGCCATCTCAAGACCTCTGTAAGCTGAGTCATTGAAAGATTTATCTCCAAGTCCCCCTGTTGATAGGACTATTCCTACTTTTAATGGACTCTTTGCTGGAGTTGCTTTAGTTTCAGTTGTTTTAACCTCTGCTGGCTTCTCGGCTTCTTTAGTTCCACCGCAAGCTGTAAGTAGAAGTGACGATAATACTACTAAACTTGATAGTAATTTTTTCATTTCATTTACCCCCGTATTTTTTATACTAAATAATTGTCTTGATTTTATCACTTTTATTTTAAAAGTTCAACGCTTTTATTTTTAAAATTAGAACTTGTAACTAGCTACAAAAAAGTGTGAGAATCCATCTGCATCGTTATTTCTACCTGTGCTAGCATCAAATGTTCCATCTTCTACATTCATCATATTTTTAGTATATTTAAGTCCGTATCCTAGAGCATAATCATTTGAATGCCAGAAAAGTCCATTAAACCACTGATATTCATCAGAAGTTCTTTGTCCTACAAAGCTATCTTTTGAATTGTCGTAATTAGCATCGAAGCTATAATTCATATAACCTTGGTAACAAAGGAATGTTCCATTTTTAAAGAAATAGAAAGGTTTAAACCAGTTCGCCGACACTAAATATCCATCCCACTTCTCTTCTCTAGTTGAATCGAAATCTTCAGCTATGTAAAGTGCATATGCATTTAGTCCCATTTTTCCAAGCCACGGCATCTCAATATCTGTTCCAATACCAAGTCCATTTACCCAAAGATCTTGCTCTCCAGCTTTTAAATATCCAGCTAGATAAACTTCCTTAACAGGTCCAAAAGATAAATCTTTATCGAACAACTCATTCATAGAAATTCTTGGTTTTAACTCTGCAAAGAAATTTTCATTTCCTGCAATGTCTGAATCTTCATTTTGGTCAGATATTTTTCTGTTTTGTAAAGCATCTGAAAAATCAATATATCCGTAGAAATCAAACGCTCCTTTTTTTCCACCAATTTCTATTTCTAAATATGTATCTTGCTGAGCTTTTCCTATTCCCGTCATTCCATTTCCATGAACCAAATTAAAATTTACAAATTTATAATCCTCCGAAACTGGTGCTTCAACTTTTTCTTGAACTACTACCGCTGGCTCTACTGCTACTACCGGAGCTGCTACTATCTCTTTTGCCATAGCAATTGAGCTTACTGATAAAATAGCTGCAAGTGTTAAACTTAATTTTTTCATTTTTAATCTCCCCTGATTAATTTTTTATAAAGAAAAAGTCTGTGCCCTGCACAGACCAACCTTATCAAACTTGTTACAGTCAAATTAAATTAGTCCATAGAGAATCTTTTAGGGTGATTCGTAGAGACGCTCCCCCTTATTGGGAACATATATGGATTTTCTTTTTTGATTTTATTATATATTCAATTGTTATCTTTGTCAATAGCACTTTTTTTGTTTTTTGTACTTTATAAACGCTAATCTATTTTTTTGTTCTTTTTCAATATAAATTCAGCACCTACTCACCATGAATAGATACTAAATCAAATTCTTCATCAGTGAGAATTTGACCTAATATTTTCTCATCAAATTTCTCGTTTATCACTACGATAGCTTTTCCAACTTCTACAGAGATTATTTCAGCAGTTCCTTCGTAATCTTCAAGAATCTCTTTTACTAAACCTACACATTTCATACATCCCATTCCGCCAATTTCTATAATTTTTCTCATATGTTTTCTCCTTTTTTATTTTTGAACTAATATTCAAATTTAATATTGACTTTTTCATGTAAAAATTATATAATACTATGTAAAAAATAAAATATTAAGGTGGTGTTTATGCTAAATTTACGTCAATTTTTTCCCGGCGTTTCAATATCATTTGTTATATATGTTCTTGCAACTTTTATTGATAAAAAAATACCTGGATTAGGTGCTGCATCTTATGCAATTTTAATCGGTCTTGTCTTGGGTAATACTCTTTTCAAAGGTCAAAAATATGAGAGAGGAACCAAGTTTTGTGAGTCAAATCTTTTAGAATATTCAATTGTTCTCTTAGGATCTGCTCTAACTTTTACAACTATTTTAGATTTGGGAATAAAAGGAGTTAGTTTCGTTCTTATAACTATGGCTCTAACTTTATCTTTCGCATATTTTCTCTCTAGAAAATTTGGTTTTTCTAAAAATTTCAGTCTACTTATGGGAGCAGGAAATGCAATATGTGGATCTTCCGCAATCGCTTCTTCTGCAAATGTTTTGGAAACTACATCTTCTGAAACAGGTCTTTCTATAACTATTGTAAATGTAACTGGAACTTTTTTAATGTTTCTTCTTCCACTTACTATTGTCCCTGTTTTCTTTGATGGAAATACACTTGAAAGTTCTGCACTTATAGGTGGAATCCTTCAATCTGTTGGTCAAGTAGTTGGTGGTGCTGCGATGATAAGTCCTGAAGTCGTTAAGTTTGCTACAATTTTCAAAATATTCAGAATAATCATGCTCACTTTTATTCTTATTCTTTTTTCTCATATTAAACAGAAATCTCAACTTCACAATATTGTAACAGAAGATATTCAAAAACTTGAGAAAAAAAAGATAAAAATAAGTGTTCCTTGGTATATAATAGGATTCTTTATAATGTGCATATTATCTTCTCTTAGATTATTTCCAAATGAATTGGTAGCTATTTTTAAGCGATTTAGCCAATCATTTGAAATCATAGCTCTTGCAGCGATAGGGCTCCGTGTTAAGTATGAAACTATAAAAAAAGAGGGGGCAAAATCCCTTTTAGTAGGATCACTAATCGGTGTTTTTCAAATTATATCTGCTGTAACTCTTATAAAATTAATATTTTAAACTAATATCATTTTCTTCAATGGACTTAAGTCTCTTAAGTCCATTTTTTATTGCTTTAATTTTAAATTTACTCATACCTTTTATCTCAGAAAGCTCATCCTCTGTCGCATTGTGTAGTGCTGAAAGATCTTCATAAATTGTTATTAGTTTATCTATATCTCTCTTATTTAATTTTGAAATTTTACTTAAAATTCTATAACCTTTAGGGCTAACTCTATTTTCAAGGCTACTGTGTGTTTTCCCATATCCAAGTATCTGAGAAAATCTTTCAAGTTCTAAAAGTTCAATGTCAGTAAGTTTTTCAAGTTCTTGATTTATAAGCCCTATATTTAGCTCCTGTTTTTCAGAATCGTAGTAATCCTTTATAAAGTTTGTCTTTTCATCTTTAAGATTAAAAAGTAACTCTTGCATCTGTAAGTTTAGAAGTCTTCCTTCTGTTCCAAGTTCAGCTACATATCCTGCTAATTCACGTTTTATTCTATATATCATCTCAAATCTTTGAATAACAGATGCTACCTCATTTACTGTAACAAAATCTTCAAGTTCTAATATTGTTAAGTTACCAAGTTCTCTATCCAATACATTTTTATATTTTTCAAGGGTTTTAAGAGCTTGGCTTGCCTGTTCTACAACAACAGATATATTTTTAAGTCTATATTTAAATTCACCTTTATAAAGAGTCACAGATTTTTTTCTTTCAGATATTGCTATTACAAGCTTATCTGTTTGCGAAGCCATTCTCTCAGCTGTTCTATGACGTGTTCCACTCTCGGTTGTCTTAAATGTTCTATCTGGATGAAGATGTACGTTGGCATAATATATCTTTTCTGCATTATCATCTAAAATAATAGCTCCATCCATCTTAGAAAGCTCAAAAAATCTCTCTGGAGTGTAATTGCAATCTATTAAAAATCCTCCATCAATCATTTTTTTTATCTCTTCATTAAATCCAACAACAACAAGAGCTCCTCTTCCCGATTCAAGGATATAGGTGATTCCCTCTCTCAAAAGAGTACCTGGCGTTACCAATGATATCAGCTCTAATATCTCTTTACTATTCATCTTTTCCACCACCCATCCTATCCAAAACTTCCTCTAAATTATCTAAAAATATCAATTTTAACTTATATTTATTTTTCTCAATTTCTTTTTTATTAGCATTAGGCACATATACACCTTTAAAACCTAATTTTTCCAATTCTCTTAATCTTCTATCTATGAAAAATACTTTCCTAATCTCTCCACGCAGACCAAGTTCTCCAATAGCTGCAATTTTTTGGCTAACAGGTATACCTCTGTAAGTTGAAAGAAGAGAAACTAATACTCCAAGATCTGCTGCTGGATCTTTCATCACTATTCCTCCTGGAATATTTATGAAAATATCTTTTCCTCCAAGTTTCATTCCCATTCTTTTTTCACCAATTGCAGTTAAAATCTGAATTCTATTTTTATCATAACCTTGAACTATTCTTTTTGGAATTCCAATGCTCATGTCGGTAAGTAAAGATTGTACTTCCAAAAGAAAAACCTTCGTTCCCTCAAGTATAGGAACAACAATACTTCCAATATTTTTCTCCTCTCTCTCACTCAGAAAAAATTCAGATGAGTTTTTTACTTCTCTCATACCATTCTCTTCCATGCTAAATACAGCCAACTCATTTGTTGATCCAAATCTATTTTTACTGCTACGAAGAATTCTATAAAAGAGCCCTTCTTCACCTTCAAAACTAAACACAGCATCAACCATATGTTCTAAAAGTTTGGGCCCAGCAAGTTTACCATCTTTAGTTATATGTCCAACAAGAAAAAATGAGATATTGTAAGTTTTAGCTAACTCCACTATTTTAAGAGTACACTCCCTTATCTGAGTTGGAGTACCCGCCAACGAATCATAGCTACCATTATATATAGTCTGAATAGAATCTATAACTACAACTTTTGGTCTTTTTAGAATAATATACTCATATATCGCATTGATTTCAGTTTCAGACATAAAATATAGATTTTTATTTTTTATCTCTAAACGCTCTCCACGATTTTTCACTTGTGTAGGAGATTCTTCGCCTGATATATAGAGTGCATCGCCATATTGTGTGTATTGATCTATTATCTGAAGAAGAAGAGTTGATTTTCCTATTCCTGGACTTCCTGTAATCAAGACAACTTCTCCTGTTACAAGACCTCCACCCAATAGTCTATCAAACTCCCCTATCTCTGTTTTATATCTAAAATTTTCTTCTACAGTTATATCTTCAAAAGCGAAAACTTTCTTACTGCTTTCTTTTGAACCGCTTATCTTTTTATTTACGTTTACCGCTCCTGCTGGAAT
>JBOFTG010000199.1:0-2037 GCA_051651945.1 Fusobacteriaceae bacterium
CTCCACGAGTATCTATCGATTGAAATGGATCTCTTTTCATTATATTTTTAGCCTTATAGTGATCTATAAATTTTATTGAATCATCTCTTGAAATTCCATACGTTGTCTGAGTTAAATCATTTGTTCCAAATGAGAAGAATGCACTCTCTTCAGCTATCTCATTTGCAATCAAACACGCTCTAGGTAGTTCCATCATTGTTCCTAATTTATAAGATATCGTTTTCTGCTTCTCTTTAAATACTTTTTCAATCTCTTTTAAAATACCCTCTTTTATATATTTAAACTCACTAATTCCACCAATAAATGGAATCATAATCTCGATCTCACAACTACTTCCCTCATATCCACACTCAATTGCAGATTCTATTATAGCTCTTGCTTGCATCTCATATATCTCTGGGAAAGTTATTGCCAATCTACATCCTCTGTGTCCTAGCATAGGGTTTTCTTCTTTCAACTCTTTTATTCTAGTACCTATTTCTAAAGATGTTTTCTTTAACTGCTGAGCCAATTTATTTATATCTTTTTCATTTTTAGGTAAAAACTCATGGAAAGGTGGATCTAAAAGTCTAATATTCATAGGCATTCCATCCATTTTGTGAAGCATATTTTTAAAATCTATCTTCTGAAGTTTCAAAAGTTTTTCTAAAGCTTTTTCTCTCTCCTCTTTTGTATTAGCTATTATCATCTCTCTAACACTCCAAATCTTTTCATCTTCAAAAAACATATGCTCTGTTCTACAAAGTCCTATCCCTTCAGCTCCAAACTCTCTTCCTACAAGTACATCACTTGGTGTATCTGCATTCATTCTAATCTCTAATTTTTTAAACTCTTTGCACCATTCAAGAAGCTCTTTTAGCTCTTCACTTATCTCACCTTTTTTCAGTTTAACTTCACCTTTATAAATCTCACCGTTGTACCCATTGATTGATATGATATCCCCTTCATAAATTTTCTCTCCATTTATATGAAAGAATTTTTCGCTACAATCTATTTTTATGCTTTCACATCCAGTTACACAACATTTCCCCATTCCTCTAGCTACTACAGCTCCATGAGATGTCGCTCCACCTTTAACTGTTACTATCCCTTTTGCTAAACTCATGCCTTTGATATCTTCTGGCGATGTTTCCACTCTTACTAAAATTACAGATTCTCCTTCTTTCACCATATCTGTGGAAAGAGCTACTTTTCCTACTGCAACCCCTGCTGAACCCGGTAACCCTTTCCCTAGAAGCTTTTTTCCTGCTAAATCACTTTCCTCAAAAGTTCCATTAAAAACTTGAGGCAAAAGCTCTGTATCTATCATCATAATGGCTTTATCTTTTGTTATGACTCCTTCTTTCACCATATCTACAGCTATTTTTACAGCTGCATTCGGCGATCTTTTTCCACTTCTCGTTTGAAGAATAAAAAGTTTTCCATTTTCTATTGTAAATTCGATATCTTGCATATCTCCATAGTGATTCTCTAAAAGTTTTCCAATCTCTGAAAACTCATCATATATTTTTGGTAGTTGATTTCTCATACTTTGAATAGAGTTTGGAGTTCGTATACCAGCTACGATATCCTCACCTTGAGCTTCTAGTAAATACTCTCCAAATAGCAAATTCTCTCCTGTTGATGGATTTCTAGTAAATGCAACCCCTGTTCCTGAAAGTTCATTATAGTTTCCAAATACCATCTCTTGAATAACAACAGCAGTTCCCATGCTCTCATCAATTCCTTGAAGTTGTCTGTATATTTTTGCTCTTTCATTATTCCAAGAGTTAAATATAGATTCTATTGCCATTTTTATCTGTTCTTTTGGATTTTCTGGAAAAAACTCCCCTGTTTCTATCCAATATATATTTTTAAATATCTCAACTATCTCTTTTTCTGATTTTCCATTTGAAAACTTCTTAACTTTTACAAATTTCTCTCTTGGAATCCCTTTTACAATTTCACTAAACATCTCAATAAATCTTAAATAAATTTCATAAACAAACTTTTCATTTTTTGTCTTTTGAATCAATCTTTGAACAGCAATATCATTCA
>JBOFTG010000200.1:0-6167 GCA_051651945.1 Fusobacteriaceae bacterium
CATTCCTATTATGCTTGAAAAAAACATCAATGATCCAATAGAGTTAAAAAAACTAATTCCATACCTACCTATAGACATAGAAACAAACCCAAAGGTGAGAGCAGTTTTCCGACTATAATGCATCATTATATACGCCATCAGTAGGGAACCACAAGCTACTGATATGTTGTTAACAGCTAAAATTTTTCCAACATTTCCCTCTCCGTAGCCTAAAGCTTTCACATAAATTCCAATAAAAACAAGAAATACACCTTGCATTATAAAAGTTGAAAGAAAATTCACAAGAAAACTATTCTTTATATTTTTATTATGCTTTCTTAAATTAGTCAAACTTTTAAACATAGCTCTTTATTCTCCATTCTTTATTTTATTTTGATTTCATGGTATACTCTATTATCATACTACTATATTATTAAAAAATAAAGTTTAAATTAGAAAAATATTCTAAGTAAATTGTTTTATAATTTACTTAAAATTAAAATGGAGAGTGAATTATGATTAAAATAGGTAAAAGACAAAAGATGATTGTAGATAGCATAACAAAGATTGGAGCTCATCTAAAATCTATTGATGAAGAGAGTGAAGAGACAGTTCTTCTTCCAAATAACGAGATGGAAGAGAGAGAGACAAATATCGGTGACGAAATTGAAGTATTAGTTTATAGAGATTCAGAAGATAGACTTACAGCTACTTTTAGAAAAACAGAAGCTATTGTAGGAACACTTGCAAAACTTGAAGTTGTAGATATCAATCCAAATCTAGGAGCTTTTCTTAACTGGGGATTAAATAAAGATGTTCTTCTTCCAATAGGACAGCAAAATATTAGAGTACAGATTGGTGAGTCGCATTTAGTTGGACTTTATGAGGATAGTAAAGGAAGAGTTTCTGCTACGATGAAAATATATAACTTCTTATTACCTTGTAAAGATTATAAAAAAGGTGACCAAGTGTCGGGAACTGTATATAATATAAATCCAGAAATTGGTGTTTTTGTAGCTGTAGACGATAGATATTTTGGACTTATTCCTAATAATGAGTGTTACAAAAATCTTGAAGTAGGAGATGTAGTAGATGTTAGAGTAATCAGAGTTAGAGAAGATGGTAAACTTGATCTTTCAACAAAAGCTATAGTATCTGAGCAGATGGATGCTGATTCTACATTTATTTTAGAGAAGATGAATCTTCTTCAAGATAAGTTTAGATTTAATGATTCATCTTCTCCTGAAGATATAAAGGATTTTTTCGATATGAGTAAAAAAGCTTTTAAAAGAGCTATGGGTTCTCTTTTAAAGAAAGGACTTATTGAAAAGACAGATAAAGGATTTAAGGTTAAGAACTAGAATTAAAATGTGAAAAGGTTGTGAGAATATGATAGCAGGAAATATAGATGGAATAAGAGATTCTGTACTTAATGCATTAGAGGTGATTTACGATATTAGGGTTGATAAGGGAACTCTTTTTAATCAAGATATGGTTCAACTTATCTCTCAAGTGAGTATGAAAATCAATCGTGAAGTAAATGTTGCAATAGATAGAAAAGGAAAAGTTATTGAGGTTTCTATAGGAGATTCAAATACTGTTCAGCTTCCTATTTTAAATGTTACAGAAAGAAGATTAAGTGGAGTAAGGATTATACATACTCATCCAAGTGGTTACTCGAATCTTTCGAGTGTTGATATATCAGCTTTAATAAAACTTAAGCTAGATGCAGTTTTAGCTATAGGGATACAGGAAGATGGTATAACAGGTATAAATATAGGACTTTGCAAAGTTACAGATGGAGTTTTAGGTTATGAGCAGATAGGTCCTCTTTCAGTTGAAAAAGCTGAAGCTTTTGATTTCTTGGAGAAAATAGAGAATACTGAAGCTGAACTAAAAAAAAGAGAGATAGTTGAATCTGATGAAGAAATAGCTATCTTGGTTGGAACTGATTCAGATGAAAGTTTAGATGAACTTGGAGAGTTAGCTCGTGCTTGTAATATTAAGGTAGTAGATAGAATGTTTCAAAACAAACAGAAACCAGATCCGATATTTTTCATTGGAAGTGGAAAAGCAAAAGACCTAGCTCTGCTTCAACAGGTAAGAGGTGCAAATATACTTATATTTGATGATGAACTTTCGGGTATACAGATAAAGTATCTTGAACTTATTACAGGTTGTAAAGTTATAGATCGTACAACTCTTATATTGGAAATTTTTGCAAGAAGAGCTAAAACAAGAGAGTCAAGAATACAAATTGAATTAGCACAGCTAAAATATCGTAGTGGAAGATTGATAGGTCTTGGTTCGATGTTGTCTCGTACTGGTGGAGGTATAGGAACTAAAGGTCCAGGAGAGAAGAAACTAGAGATTGATAGAAGAAGAATAAGAGAGGCTATTCACGATCTTAAAGAGGAACTTGAGAAGATAAGAAAAAATCGTGTAATTCAAAGAGGTAGACGTGAAGAATCGGGAATACCTAAAATATCTTTAGCAGGATACACAAATGCTGGAAAATCATCTTTAAGAAATGTTGTTGTAGAACTTTATCCAGGAGATAACGCTTCTAAAAAAGAGGATGTATTTGCTGAGAATCTTCTTTTTGCAACGTTAGACACAACTACAAGAGCTATAACACTACCGGATAAAAGAGTTGCAGCTTTTACTGATACAGTTGGATTTGTAAGAAAGCTTCCACATGAATTGGTTGAAGCTTTTAAGTCGACTTTGGAAGAAGTTATATTTTCAGATCTTATAATTCATGTAGTTGATGCATCAAGTGATACTGTGAAAGAGCAAATTAAAGCTGTAGAGAATGTTTTGGGTGAGTTAAATTGCATAGATAAACCAATGATACTTGCACTTAATAAAGTTGATGTAACTTCTGAAGATACTTTAACTGAGTTAAGAGAAAAATATAAACATTATACTATAGTTGAGATAAGTGCTAAACAAAAGATTAATTTAGAAGAGCTTCTTGAAAAATGTTGCCAGATGATTCCTAAGAGATTAAAAAGATGTGAGTATTTAATACCTTACACAGAATCTTCATATGTATCATATCTACATAAAAATTCTAATGTTGAATCAGAGGAATTTATGGCTGTTGGAACAAAGATAATAACAACAGTTAATGAAGAGGTTTATGGAAAGTGTGCTAATTTTCTTATGGAAGAGTTAGATGTATAAAAAAGAGAGGTCAGAATATTCTGACCTCTCTTTTTTAATCTATGTATTTAATATTTTGCTGGCATTATTTTTGATTTCTTCTAGCAATCTTAGGGAATATAAGTCCAAGACCTACTAGGAAAATCGGTGTTACGATATTTAGTGTGATTTGGAAGAACCATTCAGAACTAAACATCTCTATATTTTTAGGGAAAACACCCATTAAACATGCGAAACTTGTAAAGGCAAAACACCATACTCCAATTAGTGCAGCAAGTTTATCATTTTTTATAAACTTGAATGCCGCATGGCTATTTAACTCTTTATTTTTAATGAATCCTCTAAGCCCTATATAAGCTACGAATACCCATAGGTATCTAAGTGGCATAACGATAGAGTTAAGATCTAGAAGCCAGTTATACAGGTTATTCATATCTCCAATACCTATTGCTGGTATTATGATAAGGATTCCTACTAGAACAGCTGTAAGTTTGTATCCATTTACTGGAGCTCCGTTCTCGTTTGTCTTAGTGAAAGCTTCAGGGATATAGTTTCTATCTCCCTCTCCGATAAGTATCTTAAGCGGAGCATCAATAGAGAACATAAGAGAAGAAACTTGACAAAGTGTATTTGCAACAGCATAAAGTATTAATAATGCATTACCGACACCATAGTATTCACCTAGAAGTTTGAATGCGTAATACTGACCATTCATCTTAAGATCTGCTGGTATATTGTTACTATCAAACATGATTCCCATAGCGAAAGATCCAAGCAGAGCAGACATTCCAACCATTGCAGCTAGAGCTATCATACCTTTAGGAAAATTCTTGTTAGGGTTTTCAACATCTTTAACATATGGAGATATTTTCTCACAACCACCAACGGCGAACACAAGCATAGATATTGTTGTGAAATATGTGAAATCAAATTTTGGCATAAAAGTTGATAAGTTCCAAGCTACAGTAGCTGATTTTGCTCCAACTATAGATGGTGCTGCTATTGTAAGAAGGATATATAAAATTCCCATAAAGAACATAGATGTTCCTGCGAGAGCTCCTATTTTTTTTAGAGAGTTAAGACCTTTAGAACATAGCCAAAGGAAAAGTAAAAATATTGCTAAAACAATACTTTGAAGAATAAGAGGATTTAAAGTTTTAATTAAATCTCCATTTTGAAAAAACACCCAACTAAGTGCAACCAAAGCACTTTGAGGCTTTTGTGCAAGATAAGGAATATGTACAACCCAGTATGTCCAACCTGCAAGATAAGCAACCATAGGTCCGAAAGAAGATCCAACCCAACCTGAAACTCCACCTGCTTTATGATCAAAGACAGAGCCCATCTCTCCAACCATAAGTGCATAAGGTAGGAAGTATAGTGAAAGTATTAAAAGCCAAGATATTACAACTGTAAGCCCTTGATTGGCATAGTTGTTTACAACGTTTCCGAATCCCCAAACTATTGTGAATCCCATCATAGCCAGCATACGCCAATTTAATTTTTTTGAATCCATTGATTTAAAACTCCTTTTATCTTTAATAGTTCATAGTTGAAATTTTATAATAAAAATCGTCTAAAATCAATGGTTTTCAAGTTAAAAAAAATATATAGGTATAAAAGAATATGAAACGTGACAACTAAAAAATAACATTAAAATCTTTTAAAGAACCAAAAATATTTTTAAGGTACAAATAAAAATAAAAAAAATGAAAATAATAAAAAAACAATTAAAATGCCCAGTTTCCATTTTTGAAAATCAGTATTTTCTCTCCAAATGCTGATTCTCCAAGGATTTCAAGATCAGATGAACCTATCATAAAATCAACATGATTAAGAGATGTATTCGCTCCGGCTAAAGTTTTTTCTTCACTAGTCATCTCTGTTCCTCCCCTTAGACAGCTATCATATGCTTCACCCAAAGCGAGATGGCAAGATGCATTTTCATCATAAAGAGTATTCAAAAATATTATGCCAGAATTTGAGATAGGAGAATCGAATGGAACAAGTGCAACCTCTCCTAAATATCTAGAGCCTTCATCTGTCTCGATAAGATTTTTCAAAGTTTCCTCGCCTTTTTGTGCTGAAAATTCAGTAACTCTACCTTTTTCAAATTTTATCTTAAAATTTTCAATAATATTTCCATTATAAACAAGAGGTTTTGAACTTACAACAGTTCCGTTAACTCCATCTTTTTTTGGTAGGGTAAAAATTTCCTCTGTTGGAATATTTGCGATAAAATCGATTCCGTTTTTATCTTTGTCTCCCCCACCTAGCCAGATGTGACCATCAGGAAGTTCTACAGTAAGATCGGTTCCTAACTTATTTTTGAAATAAAGTTTTTTTAGATTTTTTTCATTTAAAGATTCTCTTCTTCTGTGAAGGTTTTCATTATGAAGTCTCCAAGCTTCTATTGGATTTTCTCCATCAATTCTTACAACTGAAAATATAGCGTCCCACATTTTTTGAATAGCATCTTCTCCATTTAAATTTGGGAAAACCGATTCGGCCCACGATTGTGTAGGTATAGAGATAATAGACCATCTATTTTGATTGGACATTATTCTCTCATAATGATTTTTCAATGCTTTTCTTCTGAGAGAATTGTAATCCGCAACTCTTTTAGGATCAGCATCTTTTAATAATGTAGGGTCAGAAGCATAAATGCTTAAAAATGCAGCGCCTTGAATGTCGTAATGATTTATAGAATCTACCTGCCATTCAGGTATCTTTTGAAAAACATCTTCAGAAGCATGTAGATATCTA
Source organism: Fusobacteriaceae bacterium (assembly GCA_051651945.1). Lineage (GTDB taxonomy): Bacteria > Fusobacteriota > Fusobacteriia > Fusobacteriales > Fusobacteriaceae > JAGNZR01. Next base: position 5,914 of record JBOFTG010000200.1, read on the forward strand.
TCACGAGTAACAATCTCGTCCGACCATTGAACAACAACCTCTTTAGCTCCAGCTTGGTACCCAGCTTCCACAACCATTCTTGTAAATTTGTAACACTCTGTAGGAGAGTTTATTACAAGAATATCACCAACTCCAATATTAACACCTATTTTAACTGCTAATTCAGCATATTTTTTTAATCTGTTTTCCATAATTACTCCTCCACTATTTCGTATCCTAACTCACGAGCTAAGATTCTTCCTGTTATCTCCGCC
>JBOFTG010000201.1:0-2821 GCA_051651945.1 Fusobacteriaceae bacterium
CCTATTATATAGATATCTCTATATCCCAAGCTATATACATATCTAATTAAAAGCTCTCCATCTGTATAGTTTTTATCTTTCTGAAATTTTTTCAACTGTATACCTCTATCTTCTGCTTTCTGCAATTCAGATAAATCTATTGAATCCATATCTCCCCATATCTCTTTTGGAATTAGATTTAGTTTTTTACAGTGACGATAACCTCCATCTGCACAGTAGATATCGCCTGGCTTCTCCAAAATATAATCTTTGAAAAATAATTTATCTCCCTCTAGCTCTCCGTTAAGAAAAAGATAAGCAACACTCTTCACTAATCATCATCCTCCTCAGTATCTACAACTATAAATACCGGAAGATGATCAGAGATCTCTTTTTTACTTTTTTTGTAATCTCCACCTGTGAAATCATATTTTCCACTTTTTCCCTTGAACTCTTTTGTATGGATTGTTGAGAGAAAAATATTATCATATGCACTTGCCAATCCTTTGTTTCCAATTGTAGTTTTTAATGTTGGATCCACGGCATATATTACCTTATCCGGATGTAAAACTGTAAGTTGCTCAAATGCCTCGTCATTTCCAGAGAGGTTAAAATCTCCAGCTATTAAAACATCTTTCTCATTTTTGTCTAAACTTTGAAAATAGTCGTAGACCTCATCATAATTAAACGCTTCTGCTCTTCTTAAGCTAGCACTTTTCCCAAAAACAGAGTGTGCCATTACCATTACAAAATCAAATTGTCCCATACGGAAAAATGCACCATATGGAGGTCTTGTAAATTTATCTTCAGAATCCGGATAAAAACCTAGCTCCCTTATAAGTTTAACTTCATCTCTTTGCCAGATATAACCATAATACTCTTTATAGCTACTATCACCCTCGGCATAGGGTGAAATATGATAATCCCACTTTTTACCAGTTACTTTTTGAAGAGAATCTGCAAGTTCCTCTACACCCTCTCTATTCATAACCTCTACTAATCCAACTATCTGAAAACTTTTTATAGCTTCAGCCATTCCTTTATAATTTTTCTCTCCTCTGCCAAGTCTCAGAGCATTAAACGAAGCTATATACTTTTCGTTTGAAAATGTTAAGATTGAGATAAAAAGTGACAACATTAAAATAATTTTTTTCATAATTACTCCTTTAGAAAAACAGGCAGGAGGATTAATCCTCTCTGCCTATCTTAATTCTATCTATATAGATTAATAGTTCTCAGGGAACATTATTCTCTCTACACCCTCAATAATTATATGAAGAATGGCCATATGAATCTCTTGAATTCTGTCTGATGTCTCTCCTGGAACTATAAACTCGTAGTCACAGATTCCTTTCAGCTTTCCTCCATCTTTTCCAAGAAGCACAACTGTTTTCATTCCTATCTTCTTTGCAGATTCCACAGCTTTTATCACATTTGCAGAGTTTCCACTTGTTGATATACCGATAAACATATCTCCTGATTTTCCAAAAGCCTCTACACCTTTAGAAAAAATATAGTCAAAACCATAATCATTTCCAACACATGTTATATGAGATGAGTCTGAAAGTGCAATTGCTGGAAGTGCTCTTCTCTCTTTTCTAAAACGACCTGTAAACTCCTCTGCAAAATGTAGTGCATCACAGTTGCTTCCACCATTTCCACAGATAAGTACCTTATCCCCTTTAGAAAAAATCTCAGCAAGATTTTTTGCTACTCTTACTGTCTCTCCTCTTTTTTCCTCATCAGCTATGAAATTTTCTAGCATACCTGCTAAAATTTTATATGATTCTATTAAATTCATAGAGTTCCTCCAGTTTAAATCTTATGACTTTGAATAAATTTTATAAATTTTATAATCTGCATAAGATTTCTCTTGTCTTTTGTTATAACAATTTGATATCCATCTTCTACATCTTCTATCTCTTCTAATATCTGTAACTCTCCAGCTAAAACCTCTTTTTTAACTGAGTAATATGGAAGAATAACATTTCCTATACCCTCTCTTACCATACTTTTTATTATCTCAGTATTTCCAGTTACAGGAATTCTCTTTGTGAAAGTTATCTTGTTATGTTTTTCCATGCTCATTATAGCATTGTTGTTATTTGGAATATTTTTTCTTGTGATAAGAGGATCAGATGCCATCTTTTCCATGCTTGAATACTCTTTTTTTCCAACTAAAACATATGGTACTATCTCCACTAAAAGAGTTTCTAGATTAGGATCTGTTATGTGCTCATTATCTATAATTACTATATCTAACGCACCTTCTTTCAAAGCTTTTAGTAGATGATCTTTTGTTGAGATAACTATCTCAAAATCTATCTCTGGATGTTTTTCAGCAAATTCTTTCATCATTTTAGGAAGAAGTGGCTCTCCAATTACAGAACTAGCACCTATTACTATCTTAGATTGATCGATATTTATTATTCTCGTTATCTCTCTTTCAGCTCTTTTTACCTTATCAAAAATATCTTCTGCCATATAAAAAAGTGCTTCCCCTGCATAAGTAAGTTTTATTTTTTTAGAACTACGATCAAACAGCTTTGCTTGAAGAAGATCTTCAAATTTTTTAACTTGAATAGATACTGCCGATTGATTTATATATAATTTACTGGCTGCCTTTGTAAAACTTTTTTCTTTTGCAACCTCATAAAATATTCTTAGGTAATGTAAATCCACTTTATCCTCCCGAATTTCATTTAATGTATATATATACATTATTCTAACATTTTTTTTCAAAAAAAAATATATAAAAATTTTAAAGTTCTCTATGAACCTTTACACTTTGAACTATTCCGAGCATAATAAAACTTAAAATAAGAGAACTTCCTCCGTAACT
>JBOFTG010000202.1:0-2082 GCA_051651945.1 Fusobacteriaceae bacterium
ATATAAGGATATCAAGTAAAAAAAATATTAAAAAAACTAGTGTTTGTGGGATTAGAATTTAGAGATTTTTCTAAAAAAACCTAATTTTAGGTTAGACATCTCCAAAATCGATTTTTCATGGGTGAAAGTGTCAAAACTGTATTTTCCGTGATAATTACCCATACAACTAGCTCCAATTCCACCAAAAGGAAGTGAGGGATCTGCAACTTGTAAGACAGTTCCGTTTATACATAAAGTACCAGAGTTAACTCCATAAGTATTAAGATTTCTACTATTTTTTCTGAAAATGTATAGAGCTAAAGGTCTAGGTTTTTTCTTTATATCTTCATAGATTTTTTGAATAGAATTTGGATCATAACCTAAAATAGGAAGTATAGGTCCAAAAATTTCTTCACTTAAAAGTGGAGAATCACTTTTAGGATTTATAACTAAAAGAAATGGAAACTTCAGATTATCAATATCCTCTTGAGAAAGAGTCAGAGATTCTTTTGTCATCTCCATCAATCTTTTATGATGTTTTTCACTTATTATCTTTCCGGTTTTGTTGGGATATTTCATCTCATATTCTTTAGATAATCTAACAAAGTCATCGATTTTATCATTTGGAAGGTAGACATAATCTGGTGCCACACATGTTTGACCACAATTTAAAAATTTACCCCACATAATCTTTTCAACAGCTTCATTTAAATCTGCATCGGGCTCTATTATAACTGGAGATTTGCCACCCAATTCTAAAGTGACAGGTGTTAGATTTTCAGATGCAAAACGATATACAATTTTTCCAACAGCTGTGCTTCCAGTAAAAAAAATATAATCAAATCTCTGTTTTAAAAGTTTTTCAGAGACACGGTAATCTCCAACTTCAATTTTAACTTCTGGTAAAGATAGTTCTTGGATTATCTTTAATAGAACATTCTCAGTATGAGAAGATAGCTCTGATGGTTTTAAAGTAACAGAGTTCCCTCCTCCAAGTGCACCAATTAAAGGAAGTAACGCTAGTTGAAACGGATAATTCCAAGGAGATATTATTAAAACCTCACCATAAGGAACTCTTTCAATATAGCTTCTACATCCGAGAAGAGAAAATTTACTCCAAACTCTTTTAGGCTTTCTCCAACCGTAAGATTTTTTAATAAAAAGATCAAGCTCCTTCATTACAGGCATATATTCGGTAAGAAGAGCTTCTTCTTCACTTTTTCCTAAATCCAAATATAAAGCTTTCAAAATTTCTTTTTTGTTGTTAATTACAATCTCTCTTAATTTTTTTAAATTTTCCATAATCAAAAAATATCTCCTTTTGTAACCTCTATAGCCTCTCCTAACTTCATCTCTCCTAAAGTTAATTTTCCAAATTTTATTCTTTTTAAATAAACAACTTTATTTCCAACAGCTCGAAGCATTTTTTTTACTTGGTGATATTTTCCCTCTGTAATAGTTAGATGAATTGAATTTTCTGAAACTCTTTTAGCTTTTCCAGGTTTGAAACAATAACCATGAAACTCTATCTCCATTTCTAATTTCGAGATTTCATCATCTGTAATATCTCTGATAAGTTCGGCATAGTAAGTTTTCTCTATAGTTTTATCTGGATGTGTTAAAAAATGGTTGAACTCTCCATCGTTTGTAAAAATCAGAAGCCCCTCAGTGTCACGATCTAGTCTACCAACAGGAGCTAGACCTTGTGTATCTATCCATTTAGGAAGAACATCCATAACTGTTGGTTTATCATTTATAGGATTAGATACAGCCGTGAGATATCCCGCTGGTTTATTAAAAACATAATATCTAAAAGATTTAACACTTAACTCTTTTCCTAAATGTAAAACTTTCTGAGTTTCGGGATTTATATGGATACCTATATCAGTCTCAATTTCTCCATCCACCGTTATCTCTCCAGCTCTTATTCGTTCTTTGATTTTTTTTCCAGTATCTATCCCACAACTGATAAGATATTTTTCAAGACGCATTTCCATCTTTTCCTCCTAAAGTCAACAAATATATTAATATATTATATCATAATTGTTTTTTAATTCCAAAACTATATGGTATAATTGAAGTGATATACAAACAATCTGGAGG
>JBOFTG010000203.1:0-9101 GCA_051651945.1 Fusobacteriaceae bacterium
TTTGAAGAAAGTCCGGATTCCCCTTGTTTCTTGTGTGCCAAGATGAGAAGAGGAGTTCTTTATAGTAAAGTAGAGGAGCTTGGATTTAATAAACTTGCCCTAGGTCACCATTTTGATGACTTAGTAGAAACTACTCTAATAAATATGTTTTATGCTGGAACTGTAAAAACTATGATTCCAAAAGTAAAATCAACAAGTGGGAAGATGGAACTTATCAGACCGCTTGTCAATATTCACGAAAAAGATATTATATCTTTTATGAAAACAAACGAAATTCAAGCTATGGCTTGTGGATGTCCTATTGAATCAGGAAAAGTAGATTCTAAAAGAAAAGAGATAAAAAATCTTCTGAAAGATTTAGAAAATACAAATCAAAATATAAAACAAAGCATTTTTAACTCAATGAAAAATATAAATTTAGATTATGTTCTTGGTTATACAAGAGGAAACAAAAGGAACGGTGATTAATTTGTTAGAGATAAGTGAAACAATGGAGCTCCATGGACTGAAATTTGAAAACTATTCTTTGGAAGTTATTTTAGATTCTAAGATTATGTTAAAAAATATAAAAGATTCTATAGAAATTGCAATAGATTACAGAGAAAAAAAACGTCTTAAAGCTTTCAGAAGTGTAGAAAAGATTTTGGGAACCAAAATATATCCTAAAAAACTTTATCCGCATGAGACACTAGCTTTTATAGAAAGTGATGGAAGTTTTGGAAAATCTCTTTGGAGCCCGATTGGAAAAGCTATGCATGATTTTAAGATGATAGAAAATGGAGATAGAATAGCAGTTGGTTTTTCAGGTGGAAAAGATAGTATGACAGTTATAAATGCACTTATAAGAATAAAAAAAATTAGTGGATTAGACTTTGAAATAATACCTATCCATATACATCCTGCAGAAGATACCTCTAGAACTGATAAAATTCAACAGTACTGTGATAACATGGGATTAGAACTTCAAATAATAGAAACATCTTTAGGTGATATGCTTTTTGGAGAGGAAAAAATAAAAAATCCATGTTTCTTATGTGGAAGAATAAGGAGAGGAATATTATATACTACTATGAAAAATCAAAATATAAATAAACTAGTTTTGGGACATCATAAAGATGATATAATAGAAACATTTCTTATGAATAGTTTTTATCAAGGAAATCAGCATATGATGAAACCATCATATCAAGCAGAGGAATATGATATTCAAGTAATAAGGCCACTTGCTTATGTTGAAGAAAATGACATTATAAGATACGTAAAGAAAATAGGTCTTCCTATCTTAAAATCAATATGTCCATATGAGACAAGTACGGATTCTAAGAGATTGAAAATAAAAAATCTTATAAAAGAGTTAGCAGATGAGAATCCAGATGTTAGAAGCACAATTTTTCATAGTATAAAAGATAAATTAGTATAAAAAAATAGTGAAAAGAGTTACTGATAACCTCTTTTCACTATTTTTTTTATTCTTGACACTGTTAGTAAACTATGGTAATATATTGCTATAAAATAAAAATTTGAAAGTCAAAATATTATTTTGATTAAAGATAGGAGAGTATAATGAAACTTACAGATCTTAGACGTGGTGAATTTGCAAAAATAGAGAAAATAGGTAAGATAGGAGAGTTGAAAAAAAGACTTATAGATATGGGGATAAATGCAGGTCAAATAATAAAACTTGAAAGAAATGCACCCCTAGGTGATCCTCAAGAATATAGAATAAAAGGTAACAGTATAGCGATTAGAAAAAAAGATGCTGAAAATATAATTGTAATGAATGTTTTAGAAAAAACAGATATTTAGGAGAAAAAATGATAAAAATAGCTTTTGCAGGAAATCCAAATGTGGGGAAAAGTGCCCTTATAAATGCGATAGCTGGTTCAAAACTTAAAGTTGGGAACTGGCCAGGTGTAACAGTAGAAAAAAAAGAAGCAACATTTTTTTATGAGGGAGAAGAGATAAATCTTGTTGATCTTCCAGGAGTTTATAGTTTGAGTCCATATACTATCGAGGAAAAAGTAACAAGAGATTATATATTAGACGAGAATCCAGATGTAGTTATAAATGTTTTAGATGCTACAAATTTAGAGAGAAATCTTTATCTAACTGAACTTCTAAAAGAGTTAGGTAAACCTATGGTTTTGGCTCTTAACTTTTTTGATGAGTTTGAAAAGTTGGAGTATAAACTTGATATCAAAAAGTTTAGTGAACTTGTTGGATTAGATATTGTTATGACGTCAGCTTTGAAAGAGGATGGACTTCCAGAATTGATGGTCAAAGTTATGGAATTAGCAAAAAAAGATAAGAGAAAGATAGAATATGAATTGGAATTTGAAAAATTTGTAAATGATGATGTGTCGAAAGTTAAAAAACAGATAAAACAGGATTCTAAATATAGTGAAATGTTGAAAAAATATTCTCTGAATTTTGTGGCAGTTAAAATTTTAGAAAGAGATAGTTATTTTATAAAAAGAATTAAAAAAGATTATAATATTACTCTTGAAAATGAATTTTCAAATTTTGTAAAAGAGATAGAAGAACGTTTTGATGAGGATGTTGAAACTGTTTTTGCTGAAAAAAGATATGGTGTTGTAAGAGGAATAGTAGCTCAAACACTTTCAGTATCTTTGAAATCTAGATTAGATTTTACAGATAAAATAGATAAGATATTACTTAATAAAGTTTTAGGACTTCCTCTTTTCTTTGGAATAATGGCAATGTTGATGAATGTAGTATTTAATGGTTCTGCTCCTCTTATAGAATGGGTGGACGGATTTATCAATACATTCGTGGCAAAATATGTGGGAATTTTAATTGAAGGGACACCTGAATGGATTAATTCACTTATAATTGATGGAATTATAGGGGGAGTAGGAGGAATAGTTGTATTTGTACCTTTAATGCTTTTTCTTTATTTTTTCTTAGCAATTTTAGAAGAGAGTGGATATATGTCTAGAGTAGCATTTCTTATGGATAAAATAATGAGAAGTGTAGGACTCAATGGAAAGGCATTTGTTCCAATGATAATAGGTTTTGGTTGTTCAGTTCCAGCTATTTATGCAACAAGAACTTTAGAAGATGAAAAATCGAGAAAACTTACTGCAGTAATGGCACCATTTATGTCATGTGGAGCAAGATTACCTGTATATGGACTTTTTGCAGCAGCATTTTTTGGATCTAAAGCAGGTTTTGTAATAATGTCTCTATACATGTTAGGGATAGTTGTGGCTATAACAACGGGTATGTTTTTAAAAAGATTTAAAGGTTTTCAAGCAGATGAGAAAGCTCTTATAATAGAGTTACCACCATATAGAATACCAAGTTATAAAATGATAATGAATTCAACTTTTCAAAGAACATCTGAATATCTAAAAAAAGCCAGTACAACTATTTTAGCTATATTAGTTATGCTATGGGCATTAACATATTTTCCTAATGGAGGAGATACTTCTAAATCATACATGGCATCTATAGGAAAAACTATTGCTCCAATTTTAAAACCAACAGGATTTGCTGATAGATGGGAAACTGTTGCAGCAATACCTCCGAGTATAGCAGCAAAAGAGATAGTTGTAGGTTTTATGGCTCAAGTTCTTGAAATTCCAAGTGATGATACAGAAGAGGAGCAAACAACTTTCATAGAAGATTTAGGAGAACAGGGAACATCGTTTGTAGTGGCAGTTAAGGATTCACTATTAGGAATAGTTAAGTTTGATATTTTACAACTTTTTGCAGTTCCTGATGGAGAGCAATTAGAAGAAGAAACTAGAGGAGTAGTAGCCGCAACAGCAACTCTTTGGCCACAAGATCCAGAAGGTCCACTAAAAGCATATTCTTTTATGGCGTTTATTCTTCTTGTTATTCCATGTGCTGTTACATTGACTGCACTAAAGCAAGAGTTTGGAGTTAAATTTATGGGGTTTGTAATAGGAATAATGTTAGTGGTACCATATATAGTTTCAACTTTAATTTATCAAGTTGGGAAATTATTTATTTAAAACAAATATTCATAGGAGGAATTCATATGAAAACTATAGTTATATTAGGAATATTAATTGTTATATGTTATTACGCTTTTAAATCACTATATAAAACAGTAACTGGAAAACAAGGTTGTGGTTGCTCGGCAAGCAAAGCGAGCAATTGTCCTATGCACAAAAAATGTTCCAAATAGATTTTTGAAAGTATTTTCAAATAATTGTATATATATATTATATTTTTATTTTGAAGCTATTCAGAGTATACTTTTAAAAGTGTTATGGCAGACTTTAGTCTGCCTTTTTTTATTATAAGAAATTGAAATAAATTTTTAAAGGAGAAAGTTATGTCACACAAGAAAATTGGAATAGGCTATGCCTTATTACCTGTAATATTTTTGATAGGAGCACTTTTTTATGCAGTTCAAATAGCGGAGATAGACGTTCACATCCCTATATTTATTTCTGGTATGTTTGCAGCAGTGATTGCTAAAATTGCAGGTAAAATAACTTGGAATGAACTTGAGGAGGGGGTAGTTAATACGATAAAAATGTCGATGGGAGCCATTATAATTCTTTTGATTATCGGAATGGTAATAGGAAGTTGGATACTTTCTGGGATAGTACCATCGATGATATATTATGGTTTAAAAATTATAAATCCAGCAGCTTTTCTTCCTCTTACAGTAATAATTTGCTCAATAGTTTCAATATCAATAGGAAGTTCGTGGGCGACGGCTTCTACTGTAGGAGTAGCTCTTATAGGTATAGGCGAAGGATTTGGTATAGATAGAAATATAATTGCTGGAGCTATAATATCAGGGGCTTATTTTGGAGATAAGTTATCACCTCTTTCAGATACTACCAACTTAGCACCTGCGATGGCAGGAGCAAATCTATTTGATCATATAAAACATATGCTATATACAACTGTTCCAGCATATATCTTAACTTTAGGAATTTTTACATTTATTGGAATGAGAAATAATTCTGGTGAAGTTAAAACATCAGATATAGATTCTATATTATCTACAATTAATCAAAATTTCAATATTAGTCCATTTTTACTTTTAATTCCAGTGATAGTAATAGGATTGATAGTTTTAAAGATGCCGGCAATACCCGGATTATTTTTAGGATCTTTATTTGGTGGGGTAGGGGCTATTATTTTCCAAGGTAAAAGATTTGGAGATGTAATAAAAGCTCTTCATTATGGATATGAAAATAAGAGTGGAATGGACATGGTAGATGAACTTCTTAATAGAGGAGGAATGGATTCTATGATGTGGACAGTATCTTTGATTTTATGTGCAATGATATTTGGTGGTATTATGGAAAAATCTGGAATGCTTGGAACTATTGCTGGTTCAGTTCTCAAGTATGCAACAACAACAGGAAGGTTAATATTTGCGACACTTATGACACCACTATTTGTTAACACAGTTGCAGGAGATCAATATCTTTCAATAGTTATAACTGGAAGAATGTATAAGAGTACATTTGAAGAGAGAGGATTAGCTCCTAAAAATCTTTCGAGATGTCTTGAAGATTCAGGAACTATAACCTCGGCACTTATTCCGTGGAATACTTGTGGGGCAACAATGATTGGAGCTCTAGGTGTTGCTCCTTGGGCGTATGTACCGTACTGTTTTCTTAATTACCTTTGTCCTCTAATTTCGATGATATATGGATTTACAGGATTTACAATCGAAAAAATAAAACCAATAGAAGTTAAATCTTAAATAGAGAATAAAGACCAGAAATTTCATGTTTGAATTTTTCTGGTCTTTTTGATAGAATAGAAGAAGATAAAAAATAAAGTGTTTTAAGATTCAGATACGAGGAGGGAAAATGAATATATTGATGGCACTTTCTCAGTTAGAAGTCACAGGAGCCGAAGTTTATGGAGTGACATTAGCAGATGAGTTGATGGAAAGAGGGCATAAAGTATGGATAGTTTCGGATACTTTGACAAAATCTACAGATGCGGAATATATAAAAATAGAATTTAATAAACGTAGTTTTAAAAATAGAATCAAGCAGGTAAAAAAAATTGTTGAAATAATAAAATCTAAAGATATCCAGGTAGTTCATGCTCATTCTAGAGCATCTTCTTGGGCAGCTAACATAGCTTGTAAGATAACTGGGATTCCTATGATAACAACGGTTCATGGTCGTCAGCCAGTTCATCTTTCTAGAAAAATAATAAAAGGTTTTGGAGATTATGTTATTCCTGTTTGTGAAAATATAGCAGAGCATATAAAAAATGATCTGAAAGTTGATAGAAGAATAATGGAAGTTGTTAGAAATCCTATAGATAGTAGTAGATACTCTTTTACTGAGAGATTAAAAAATTCTAAACACAGGATTTCAATAATAGGAAGACTTTCAGGACCGAAGGGTGATGTTGTTTACAATATTTTATCTGAACTATATGAAAATTCTGAATTTGAAATAGAAGTGGTTGGAGGAAAAGATATTCCTGAAAGATTTGAAAAATTCAAGAAAAATGTGAATTTTTTAGGTTATGTAGATAACATACCTAAAATAATAGAGGACAGTGATGTTATAATAGGAGCTGGAAGAGTTGCTGTAGAAGGTATCTTATCTGGAAGAGCTGTAATAGCTGTGGGAGAATCTTCTCTTATAGGTGTTATAGATAGTGATACAATTGAAATAGGACTTGCATCAAATTTTGGAGATATTGGGAAAATAGAGGGGAGTGATTATAATTTCTCTGAAATCAAGCCAATGGTAAAAAAAGCATTGAATTTATCAGAAGATAGACAAAAACTTGAATTTCTTCGTAATAAGATAGAAAAAGAATTTTCAAAACAGGAGATAATTTCTAAAATAGAAAAAATCTATCAACGGATATATGTGTTTAAGAAAAAGAATGATATTCCTATAATTATGTATCATAGAATAATAGAGGATGAACCAGAAGAGAAGGGGGTTCATGGAAATTATACTTTGAAAAAAGATTTTGAGGAGCAATTAAGATATTTAACAAAAGCGGGATATGAAACTTTAAATTTTGAAGATTTATCTGGAGATAAGTATAAAAATAGATTTGATAGAATGAAGAAAAAAGTAATACTTACTTTTGATGATGGATATGAAGATAATTATAGTGTTGCTTTTCCTCTTTTGAAAAAATACGGATGTAAAGCTGTTATCTATCTTATGGGTGAGGCAACTTATAACAGATGGGATATGGAACATCCCACAGCACCTGAAAAAAAATTTGATCTTATGAGTGATGGTCAGATAAGAGAGATGCAAAATTCAGGACTTGTAGAATTTGGAATCCATACTCTTAGCCATCCTAGACTTAGTAAATTAAAAATAGAAGAGATAGATTATGAGATAAATGAATCTAAAAGAAGAATAGAGAAGAAGTTAGGATTAAAAACATTTAGCTTTGCATACCCTTATGGGGATTATGATGAGAGAGTAAAAAAAATAGCTGAAGATAGTGGTTTTCAATTTATCGTTGCAACAGATAGTGGTTCAGTATGTTTTTCTGATGATTTAGGATCGATAAGAAGAATAGGTATGTTTTCTAAAAATACTCTTTTTAATTTTAAGAGAAAAGTAAGTGGAAGATACAATTTTATTAAGATAAAGAGAGAAGAGAGAAGGAAAAAATAAAAAAATAAAAAGGATGTGGGATAATGAAAAAAGTTTTAGTTACAGGGGGAGCAGGATACATAGGAAGTCATGCAGTTGTAGAATTATTAGATTCTGGTTATGAAGTTATTGTATTGGATAACCTAGAAAATGGATACAGAGAGTTGGTTGACAGCAGAGCGAAATTTTATCTGGGAGATGTAAGAGAAATATCTAGTTTTGAAGATGTATTTATAGAAAATAAGATAGATGCTGTTATACATTTTGCAGGATACATAAAAGTTGGGGAGAGTACAATAGAACCGAATATGTATTATCTAAATAATAGCTATGGAGTTATGAATATGATAGAAGTTATGAGGAAATATTCTGTAAAAAATATAGTTTTCTCATCCACTGCCGCAGTATATGGAGATGTCAAGGGAGATGGATTGGTAACTGAAGAGTATCCTCAAAATCCAATAAATCCATACGGTATGAGTAAACTTATGGCTGAAAAAGTGATAATAGATGCCGCTAAAGCATACGGAATAAATTATTCTATTTTTAGATACTTTAATGTGGGTGGAGCTCATGAGAAATATCCTATCGGTCAGAAAGGAGATGGGGTAACGGCTCTTATCTCAATACTTCTTCAAGTAGCTAGTGGTCAAAGAGATAAGCTTGAAATTTATGGAAATGATTATAAAACTAAAGATGGAACAGGAATAAGAGATTATATTCATGTTGTAGACTTAGTGAGAGCACATGTTCTTGCACTTCCAGCTTTAGAAAAAAATATAAGTGGAATATATAACCTTGGAAATGGAAGTGGATTTACTGTTTTAGAGATGCTAGAGGGTGCAAGAAAAGTTACAAAGCATCCAATACTTGCAACATTTGTAGAGCGTCGTGCAGGAGATCCTGCATCCGTAGTAGCTGCGAGTGAAAAGGCTAGAACTATATTGGGATGGAAGCCTATATACACTGATGTAAATAAAATAATCTCTACAGCATGGAATTTTATGGAGAAACAAAAAAACAGTTAAAAGCAAAAAAAAAGACTTTCCTATTGGTTAGTCTTTTTTTACTTTTAATTCCAAGTGCTTAGGAATATTTTCTGCAAAAGTGTAATATTTGAATTGTAAAGCTTTGATTTTTGTTCACTTATACTTTACTTTTTATAAGTTTTGTGTTATTATTCGGGTTGCGACAATATATTTTAAGGAGATTTTATGAACAATAAAAAAGATATTCAAAATCATGTTGAACTTCTCCAAAAAGAAAATAAAGGATTGTATATTCTTTCAATTTTAGTAGGTGTTGCTACTGGTATAATTGTATCTATTTATAGATACGGTCTATCTTTTGCAGAGGTACTTAGAAACAAGCATATTAGTAAAGACCTTTTAACAAATCCTATTAAACTTATTTTCATTTGGTTGATTTTTATTACAATTGGACTTTTTGTAGATTATATATCTAAAAAATTTCCAACAACTGGAGGAA